>NZ_JADDYG010000765.1:2154-10418 GCF_015163535.1 Vibrio sp. OPT46
CGAATCACCGACTAACCAACATTTTTGACCCAAGCCAACAAAAGATTCTTGCTCACCAATCTGCTTCCAATCCGTTTCTCGACCTAACTTTTGCGCATCGGTCTCTGAGTCAACATATGTCAACGGCATATGGCCTTCGCCTTCACCAAGTCCATCGATATCAAACTCGACAGGTCGCCAAATACTCTCTAACAAAGAAGTAGGTGCTTTAACTTCTAGCGTATGGATGCTCGATATGGGTACAAGAAAATAGTTACCTGCTGTAGAAAACAGTTCAATGTAACCACCTAAACGATCATCAATATCTCTAGCATCTTCGTAGTTTGTGCCGTTTACGTTAAACCCTTTAATAGTACGATGCTCTTCAATGCGATGCGATAGACGTGACGCTTCTTCGTACTCTTGATTTCCGAGAGCAAGATTAAATCGAACAAGCTCTTTAGTTAATTCCTCATCACCTATTACTTTGGCACTAGCCGCACCATTGATAAAATCCTTTCTAGCTTGAGCTGCTTTCACTAAATGTCGTAGCTGACTTGCACCAGGCAGATACTCAGGAAACAATTTAATCGATTGCATGAGCTGAGCGTCCGCACGCTCGAAGTCCCCATCAATGCAAAGAAGCTCAATGAAGGAACTTCTCAAGCTCGCATCTTTAGGTGTTGCTTTAATTTCATCAGTTAATTGCTCTAGAGCGTGTTGCAATAGGCCTTGGGACAAAGCATTTTTCCATTGAGTCATTGTTATTTCCTTACACCATGTGCTCTGGTGATAATTCGGTAATTAATTTAATGCTAGATACCATTTGATCGAGTTGAAAATGCGGTCGCAAATGGATAACTGAGTAATAATGTCCAGGAGTTTCTCTTTTCTCTCGAACTGTAATTTTCGCTTCATTTAGGGGGTATTTAGCTCGAAGCTCATCAGACGCTTCATCTGATGCGGTAGTGTACTGATGTAACCAGCGTTGAAAGTCACGCTCTAGGCTTTCTGCGTCTTGATACCCACCAATTTTGTCACGCCCCATAACCTTGAGATAATGTGCGACTCGCGATACACACAATGTGTATTGCAACATCGATGTCAGTTTTGCATTCGTTGAAATATGCTTTTCTGCGTATTGTTTGGGCTTGTAGAGAGATACATTCGAGGTCATCCCTACCATATCAGTCTCAGGTATTGGAGAAATAGAAATAAAACCGCACTCAGACAATTCTTGCTCTTTTCTCTCAGTGATTTTCAAGTTTAACGGACATCTTTCACGATCATTCTTGCCATTAACACGCATCGTGCTCCTTGTAGGAGCGACGATAATACCCTGACTGTAATCGCCTTGTTTAATCCCTCGCATATGCGTGAACCAACCATGTTCCTGAAATGCTCTAATTGATACAGCAGCAAAACAGTACGCACTACTCCCCCATAGCAAATCTCGGTTGGAGTCGTAGATGTGTTCTTGAAAATTGAATTTATCATTCCGCGAGCCATCACTTTTGTATGGCTGACGGAACAAGACGTTAGGTGCAGTCAAACCAATAAATTTAGCGTCATCGTTATCTCTCAAACTACGCCACTTTGCATAATCTTCCTGTTCAAATTGGGCTGCTATATCTCTTATCGCAGAGAGTTGAGCGAAACTATCAACACCAAACATCTCTGGCGATGCAGACATGATAAATGGGCTGAATGCTGCAGCTGCAGACTGAGAGATCTTACTCAACACAGACAGATCTCTATCAAAATAATTTTTACTAGGATCACAGCGAAGCTGATAATCTCCAACCACCACACCAAAGGGTTCTCCCCCTGCCATGCCATATTCATTTTGATAGAGCAACTTAAATAGTGCTGATTGGTCAAACTCGATGGCTTTTAAAGCATCTTTACTGATTTCATTCCATGTCGCCGTTAAAACCTTAACTTTTACAGAGTCCGATGAACGAGAATCAACCTGTTCACATAAATACCTAACTCCAACCCACCCCCTTTCGAGCTGTTGAAACTCAGGATGATGTAATATTTCATTTAGTTGAGATTCTAATAGCTCATCAATGCGGTTAATTGTGTTCATCACACTATGACGAAAGCTGTCCAAATCTCTTGAACGTGTACCTTCTAGCCAAATTCGCGCTGACGCTACAAGATCAGAAGATTCATTGAATCGAGTCAACCACGGGCTATCAAGTTCAGCATAGCCTCCGGTACTGAACTCATGTTTTAGCTTGCTAGGGTCGCGAAAGTTAAGTGACACTGCTAATTCCATCTAGAACATAAAGATTGGTCATGGCTGGCCTTTCGACCAGCCAATTCATTTCTTATCCACCTGACTGAGGGATCTTTGCCACAAGTCGCAAAGATGTGGTCAGTTCTTCCATTTGTAACCAAGGCTTCAGCCATGCTACGGCATTGTAAGAACCAGGTGCGCCAGGAATTTCCTTAACCTGAACACGAGCGTCTGCTAGAGGGTATTTCGCTCTGATCTCTTGACCACCGCCTTCAGAAGCATTGACGTAACCTAGGATCCAGCGGTTCAGCCAAGACTCAACGTCTTCTGCTTCCATAAAGCTACCAATTTTATCTCGAGCCATTACTTTCAAATAATGCGCAAAACGAGATGTTGCCATCATATAAGGTAGGCGGGCAGAAATGGCCGCATTGGCCGTTGCTTCAGGGGATTCATGGTTCGCTGGTTTTTGACAGGTTTGCGCACCAAAGAACACTGCATAGTTGGTGTTTTTGTAGTGACAAAGCGGTAAGAAACCAAGCTTACCAAGCTCCGCCTCACGTCTGTCGGTAATACCAATCTCTGTTGGGCACTTCATATCAGGGTCGCCATCATCACTCATGAAGAAATGCGTTGGCAAGTTATCCACTCGACCGCCGCCTTCTGCACCACGGATGGCAGTACAAAATCCATATTTTGAAAATGCGTCGGTTAACTTAACACCAAGAACATACGAAGAGTTCATCCAACAGTAGTCGTTATGTTCAGCGTTAACAGCAATACCTGAAACAGGATCTACTTCGAACTCTTCAAACCCAAACTCTTCGACTGGAGCGGTAGCTTGTCCGTATGGCAAACGAGCAAGGACTTTTGGCATCGTCAGACTAACGAAGCGCGAATCGGCACTCTCGCGGAACGAACGCCATTGGGCGTATTCTAGTGATTCAAATACCTTATCTAGGTCGCGTGGTTTTGACAACTCAGTCCACTCATCAAAGCCGAATAGTGCTGGTGAAGCTGCGGACAAGAATGGAGAGAAGCCAGAAGCCGCTACATTTGACATTAGGCGTAACGACTCAATATCTTCTGGGTGGTTGGTAAACTCATAGTCTCCAATCAATGCACCATACGGTTCACCACCAGCACTACCAAACTCAGACTCGTAAACCTTTTTAAAGATCTGGCTTTGATCAAACTCAACAGCTTTGCTCAAGTCTTTATGTAGCTCTTTCTTGGTCATGCTCATCATGCGAACTTTCAGAGTAGAGCTGGTCTCTGAATTCATCACTAGATAATTTAAGCCGCGCCAAGAACCTTCGAGTTTCTGTAATTCTGGGTGATGCATTACTTCAGACAACTGATCAGAAATCTGCCTATCGAGCAAATTAATCGCTTCACGAAAAGTTACTGTTAGGTTTTTGTTCCAAGTAACTGTCCCTTTCATTGCTTCTTCAGCGAGCGTTTTAATCAGCTCCTCAGCACGAGAAGCTTCGGTCTGCTTAGTCGCACCAATAGCTTGATCTAAGAATGAAGTTGTCTGTTCATTAACAGTTAGATCCAACTGTTTTTCAGCTTCAGTCGTCATTATTCCGCTCCTTCAGTACTGTCTGACTTCGCTTTCTTGCCAAGATCTAACTCGCCTGCAAGTCTTGCCAGATTGTCTGTATTGTTCAAAACATCCTCTAGGATATTTTCAAGCTCTTCTGAGCGGTCAACTTTTGTCATCAAATCACGCAGTTTATTACGCGTTTCCATCAATTGGCGTAGTGGATCAACTTGATTTACGATCGCAGCAGGCTCAAAGTCTTGCATTGATTTAAAGTTTAAATCGACCTCAAACTGTGAATCGTCATTCGCAAGCTTATTCGCAACTTTAAACTTCACCGATGGATTCATTTTTTTGAGTACATCGTCAAAGTTATCTCGATCGATCTGAATAAAACGGCGGTCTTTTAATGGCTTCAACGCTTCTGTGTTTTGACCAGCGAAGTCACCCATTACACCTACAACAAAAGGCAGTTCTTTCTTAAGAGTTGTACCTTCAGTTTCAACATCATAGGTAATGTGGACACGAGGCTTCCGTACTCGTGATAGTTTCGAGTGGATACTCGTCATACCATTCTCCCTTTATTAATTTTCATTTTGTTCTGCTATGCCAACCAAACGGAAGTAGCTTTTCTTTGCATCCCCGTCGGAGATAAGTTCCGCCAGTAACTCCGGCAGAGGCATCCCACACCAACGAATGATCTGTTCGATGGAGTAAGAAACTGGTGAGTGAGGTTCACTCTCTCGGAAGAAATCAGCTACTTGCTGCAATTGTCTAATTGCCTGCTCTCGTGATTTCATGTTTGTCGCTAATAATGCATCACAACTTTGTGCACTTAACGGTTGTTCAGAAGAAGATTTATCAAGATCCTCTAGCTCTTCAATCACTGCTTGTGGTTGATTAAAACGATCTCCAAGAAGGTGCTTTAATGCCGAGTGTATTGATTCAAGTCTTTTTGATATATAAGAGCTAGGAGTCACATCACCGACCGCTTCATCTAATCGCTGACTGAATTCATTAAATGATTCCGTAGCGAACTCCAAATCCGTGATTAATTCTCGATAAAACGTATCAGAAGTCGACTTAACCGTAGTTGCAATTTCAGATAGCTCAACAGCCCCAAGCTCGACTCGATTTCGGCGCTTATCTTCGTCTAAACGCTCAAGCTCGATAGCTTGCTGATATTCCCAATAGGCATAAGCTTGCTCCACGCCTAAGTCAGTCAATGGTATACAAGCAATTGGAAAAATAAGTGTTCCTTCACTATCGATACCATTGAGGCCAATAATCGCCGATATTCTTGTCTCAATACCATCTTCATCAGGCATTGGGTACAGATCATCCCAAAAGTTCTCAATTAAACTGGTTGCGAGTTTGTAGCCAACGCCCATACCACGAAAACCATACAATCGAGTTAGGGCTTCTATAAGCCAGGCAACAAATTCCAAATCTTTAGACTGATTCGTGAGTATTTCTGGGACATCTTCAATAAATACTCGCCATAAATTACTGTGGGTATAGATACTTTCTTCTTCTATAAGAGCATTACGTTCAGCGTTGCGGGCGGCCATACGCTGATCTTTCAACCGATAGTAAGCAGACTGTGGTGATACATCCTCTCTAGGATCAATACCTGTAGGATTTTCTTGAGATATAGGAGCCAACGCTTGTTCATACCAATCAAACATTTCATTACTCATAAGCTCTCCCTCTTAGAAAGACAGGTATCGTCGCGTCTTCTCTAGTTACTGTTTCGCACTCCGTTTGCGCTTGGCGAACTTTGATCAAAGCACAAGTTACGTTATCACTTGCGCCCCGAACCAAAGCCGAATGCATGAGCGCTAATCCAGCTTGGTTGACTGAGTCTGCATACAATGTCCGATGAATTTCATCACTCGTAAGTTCCTTAGAGAGTCCATCGCTACAGAGTAGAAACTGATCGCCGTCAGCCAACTGCCCTGAAACTTGATCAATAGTGACACTTTCGTCGACCCCAACAGCTCTGGTAATAACATTTGCAAGAGGGTGCGATTCGGCATCTTCAAATGCCAATAAGCCCTGATCCACTAAGTCCATGACTTGACTATGATCACGTGTTTTTTGGACAAAATTACCATTTCTAAGCTGGTAAATTCGGCTATCACCCACCCAAAGACAGTGGTAATACCCATCCTGAATAAACAACAAAACAAGTGTTGTTCCCATCGTTTTACCGTCTAAGTGATTTTGTGCGTATTGGTAAATTTCTAAGTTCGCTTCTTGAACCACTCTTCGGATATCATCGATATTAGTATTGGAGACATCCTGCATGTGACGCGCGACTCTATCCACTAGCATCTGGCTTGCTATATCGCCAGCACTGTGTCCACCCATTCCATCGGCAACCACCCAAATATGCTGTTCTGTCATATCCAACAGAGCATCCTCGTTATAAGGGCGTACTTTTCCTGCGTGCGATTTAGCAAAGGTAAAATAGTTCCAATTCATTCTTCTATCCTACCAATTCCACTTTTTCCAGCCGCCATCAAGCATGGCTGAAAACTGACCAATTGAAGGAAATCCACTAGTAATGAACATGCATGGTTCAACCTTCGTTGAACCTTCAGTCCACCAAAAACATGGTTTACTCAATTTTTCTTTAATGAGGTAATTCAAAAGCGTGTTTTGATCAGTATTGCCGTGATCATGAAAAACTGTAGATATTTGGCTTTGATAAAGAAACTCTAGAGGCTTCACTTCACTTGTTACATTCGCAACGAGGTCATTTTTTTCTTGAGTACTCTTATGCCAAACATCAAAGACAAAGTCGTCCTCAAGTACTGAAAGAGCAAGAGCGGCACTGTCCTCGGTCCAAGCTCTGTCACCCCAATATTGCGCAGCTTCACCTTTTACGGCACGAGCTATAGTAAAGAAAAAGTATCTACCGCATGCATCAACACTAGGAATCATGCTACCAATGTAGGTTGAGTCTTCTAAATAGCTAATATCCAAAGCAAAGTGCCACACAGGAGCCGTTAAAAAGTGCTCATTCCAGCTTTCACCCAGTTGTTCCCTGCTGACTGCAATAACCGCCTGTTGCCAATCATGCCAACGCTCCGAGAAATCTTGTGATAAACCATCTTTCACAAAGTCCCCTTTTGCAGGCATTTTACCGATATAGCCCCAGCCTGATGTTATAAGGTTCGTGGACATCTGAACCTCTCCATTTCATTTGACCAAAACGGATTAATGGCACTAGAAGGAATAAGCTCTAGCTGCACCTTATTTCCCTTTAAATCAATCATAACTATATTGTCTTTACGCGATTCTGGCCTTGCTTTAAGTGATTGATCCAAAAGCTTGAATATGCCCCACTCACCTTCATAGGTATGCGCAATTTCGCGTTTAGATTCAGGTGGTGTGAACACAATTCGAGTCTGATCTTGACCGGCAGGCCAACTCAACGATTTAGCTCTTGCTGGTCCATGCTTATAAACCAAATCTTGTCCACCCAACTCTAAGACAAATCGAGTAATGTGCTGGTCTAGATAAACAGGCTTCATCCCAAACTCTACGCGTAATGAATTATCAGATTCAAAGAAAGACTGCCTGATACGTTGCGCTCTTTGAAAGACCATTAGTGTTTCTGGACGAACTCCAATTTCCTTTTCTAATCGCCAACGACTTTTCGAAGTATCCACAAACGGTTCGAGGTATTCTTGGAAGAATGCGTCAAGCGTACCTCCATAACCAAAGAATCGCTTAAAGTCTTTCAATCTAACTTCTCTGCTCGCGTTGGGCTCGAATGGATATCTGCCAGCAATAGTCCGCTGATAAGGGCGGACCACCTGTGTTACCCAAAGTTGATTTAGATGATCCTTCGAACCGCTCTCCGCAAACTTAACCGACTCTTGAGAAAGCTCACCTAGCCATTGATTAAATGGTCTCGGCAAAAGTTCTTTAGCACGAGCGAAGGAAGCTGCGACATCTTGTGTAACGGTTCCATCTAAAATACTTTTGTAGGCAATTTTCTGATTGTTACCAGAGCTTGATAAGTCACTTAAATACGAACGCAAGTTAACCATTGCTTGTTGAATATCATCAAAGTCTTGCTCACCAAGGCGTAAGATCTCTGAAAAATGCGATTCGACTTCTTTACCTGGCAGAGCAACATTGAAGCCGTTTTCTTCAGGTAAATACATGTCTAGTCTATCTGCCGTATTTGAAAACTTAACTTTGGCAACTTTACCAGCAACTTCAGAAGCGGCTTTTTGATTTTCTGACAATGATACTTTTGATAGAGCAACCTCTTTTTGGATTGCTCTCAACAAAGATTCGATTGGTCTTTCAACTCCAGATAAAACCCTCGCTTGCTCTGTCGCAAGTTCTAGGCTCGGAGCCTGCTTCAATTGAATATCTTCGATCAACGTTTTCCATTCATTAACATAATCTTGATAGTATCGAGACTGAACGCCTTGGATGGCACTATCTTGATCAATTTCATGAGCCTTAAGA
>NZ_JADDYG010000766.1:0-254 GCF_015163535.1 Vibrio sp. OPT46
CCATCAATGTATGACATAAGTAAACTCCTTTCATTGGAGTTATAACCATAGCTCAATAAAAAGAATGCACATGATGCCAAACCATAGAAGCAGGTACGCAATACAGCTTGAGAGCTACATTCCTAGCTTGGACTTTATATGCATATTTGAAAGGTATGTGTTTGGATCAAGCTTGGTTAGCATATTTATAATCTCCAAAACACTCGAATACTCAATACGTTCCTCTTCAGCATGCCCGATCCCACCTATTGTAA
>NZ_JADDYG010000767.1:0-311 GCF_015163535.1 Vibrio sp. OPT46
GCACATTTCCTTGTCTTACAGAGTGTTACCTACTCCAAATTATAGACTTAAGCTGACGCCACATGCACCCAGAACCGTTTGATAACGAGCGATTAATCAATGAATTGCCATAGAGCCTGCACTAAGTTCAACTTTTAGAGCGCAGATAATCATTTATTTTAATTATCATTATGGCCGTATTGGTCATAATCACTAATATCTGGTGATTATGACCAATAGCACACTGGACAAAATAATGATTTTTATATAACCATATGATTTTTAATAAATAAATGCTTGGCATGTCATTTGCTGTTTAGAATAAAAGTTAA
>NZ_JADDYG010000768.1:0-203 GCF_015163535.1 Vibrio sp. OPT46
TTTGATTGTTCGATTTCAGACTCGGTTTGCCACTTGCCGTTGTAAAGGTATTCACGCTCAGGAAGTGGGGCATTTGACGCCCTTAAATCAAATACCTCTTCGGTTTGATATTCTCTACTACAAACTGGAATACTAAAGAGCCTTGATTCTGGCTTCGATTCAAACAGCTTTTTGTGGTCATCTACCTCTGTACAATCCAGCTT
>NZ_JADDYG010000769.1:0-553 GCF_015163535.1 Vibrio sp. OPT46
GTGTCTAACGCTGGCCCACTCGCTCCATCCCATGCATAGCCCTTTTTAATCGTTAACACGCCTTGTTTGGACAAACTAAGAAAAGGGCTGTCATACGCCTGACTCACTGAAATGTGCGTCTCAATCTTTTCTTCAGAATGGAGAGTGTATTTATACTTCTGACGCTTTTTGTATTTCATAACCTAACCGCCTAACTAACTTCAGTGGGAGGAACGGAGATGACTCTCAAATTAGAGTTTCTCAGAGAGTTTTTTCAAGTAGGACTTAGCAAGCTCATGGTTATCTCTGCTCAACCACTTAATACAATCAAAGAGTTCCCAGATCAGGCCTTGATCACCACTGGTATAAACTGGGAAATCTTCATGCTTTGGCGCAGGTTCATCAGTAACCATGCCCGCAATCACATCAGCTTTATCAAATAAAGTCTTAAATGGCTTAGAAAGTTTGAAGGGGTCACAGAGATCTAAACAATGAATCTCTGCACTGGTTAGGTCATTAAAAATGTATTTTTTGAAACACGCATTTTCGTTGTGCTCTCCCTCAAGGCGATAAA
>NZ_JADDYG010000769.1:634-962 GCF_015163535.1 Vibrio sp. OPT46
CAAGGCTCTGAGGCTTTATGGAAGTTGTTTTGAGTAAATACAACAACATCAGCGTCCGAAATACGGTCACCTTGTCCTGATGACAAGGAGCCAAGCAATACCGCGGCAACAACGTCTTTTTCAGAATAAAAGGCATCATAAGCTGACTCAACCAAGGCCTTTTGTCGTGGTAAATGTTCTAGTCCTAACTCTCCAATTGTCATAACTCACTCCGTCTATACGCACTAAAATCAAGTCGAAACGTAAAGAGTATCATGCGAGCTTTATTATGATTAATCAACGTTAAATCATGGTGTTACTTTAAAATAAAATGATTAATGACCATGAG
>NZ_JADDYG010000770.1:0-1153 GCF_015163535.1 Vibrio sp. OPT46
TCTTTTAGCTCAAGCATCACTGCTTCACCGTTATCCGCACCGATTTGGAACGATTTCGCACCGTGTGTGCCGTTTAGTAGCTTGTTACCACCGAAAGAAGTGGTTTCTGCGATACGGTTTAGTTCGTCATTTAGCGCGGTCACTTCTTCTTGAATCGCAACACGTTCTGCTTTCGAGTTTGAACCGTTTGCTGATTGTAGAGACAAATCACGCATACGTTGAAGAATGTTAGTGGTCTCGTTCATTGCACCTTCAGCAGTTTGTGCAATCGAGATACCGTCGTTCGCGTTACGAACAGCCACATCCAGGCCACGGCTTTGTACGTTCAAGCGGTTCGAGATTTGAAGACCCGCAGCGTCGTCTTTCGCGCTGTTGATTTTGAAACCTGAAGACAAACGTTCCATAGAAGTTTGTTGTGCTGAGTTTGCGTTGTTTAGGTAACGCTGAGCGGTCATCGCTGATACGTTTGTGTTTACATTCACTGCCATGGTGATTTCTCCAATTGATTTTCCGATGTAGCGGTTTCCGACGTCTCGGAAAACCAAGTAGTTCTCTCAAAGTTACCTCTATTAACGACACCAAATTCAGAAGCTTTAGAAAAAAGTTTAAAAAAATAACATTGCGAGATTTAGCTAATAAAATTGAAGAAAAGTAAGAAAAAGTGCTCAAGTTTCCACAAATCGAGCCGAGAGTGCCAAATTGTATAGAAAACCAGCGAAAGGAAACAATTGAAGATAAGTTCGCAGACGATAGACGTAAGAATTAGAAAAGAAAAAGCCCCTTTTCCTTTGAGAGAACTGGGGCTAGGTTGGTCGCCAGAGCCTATGTGGAGATCAAGAGAAATGAACACATTTCCGGCATACCGAGTGCAACTTTACATTGAAAATGATTGGCAGGTGAGAGATGAGAGAGCCGCTCATTCTATTGTAAAGTTGCTTGCCAAAAGCCTGCATTCCCATCCACGTCTGAATGTATTGAGTACAGGCTAAGTAAACTACTGCAATAGTGACATTGCAGAGTTTGGCAACTGTTTCGCTTGAGCAAGAATCGATGTACCTGCTTGTTGCAAAATTTGTGCTTTGGTCATTTGCGTGGTTTCTTTCGCAAAATCTGTATCTTTAATTCGGCTGTTCGATGCGTCAACGTTTTCTTG
>NZ_JADDYG010000770.1:1163-22573 GCF_015163535.1 Vibrio sp. OPT46
CACAGGCTAAGTAAACTACTGCAATAGTGACATTGCAGAGTTTGGCAACTGTTTCGCTTGAGCAAGAATCGATGTTCCTGCTTGTTGCAAAATTTGTGCTTTGGTCATTTGCGTGGTTTCTTTCGCAAAATCTGTATCTTTAATTCGGCTGTTCGATGCGTCAACGTTTTCTTGGATATTCGCCAAGTTGTTGATGCTGTGACTCAAACGGTTTTGCTTCGCACCTAAGTCTGCACGTTGCGAGTCTACGTATTTCAGTGCCGAATCCAGCACAGAAATCGCGTTTTGAGAACCTTGTACCGTGGTCATATCAATATCTTGTACTGACGTTCTGATAGGTTCATCACTCAGGCCAAGCTCAGATGCTAATCCACCAGAAATAGAAATCTCACCCTGAACGTTTGGATGCGCGACAAAAACTTGCAACTTGCCATCTTCACTTACAGACGCATTAATCATATCAGACTGACCATTAATGTAAGTGGCAAGCTCTTCGATGTCGTCGCCCGCTTTGGCATTAATGTTGATTTCTAGATCATCAACATTGCCGTCTTCGTCTTCACCCATACCTGGTAGCGTGATCTTCAAGTCAGATTTAGCTGGGTCAACGCTCCAGTTTTTATCTTTACCGTTCTCAGATAAGAAGGTCACACCGCCCATGCGAGTATCGTCCGCACGAATGCTGGTGAGTCCCATGATCATTGCTTCACCTGAGCTCGCACCAATCTGGAATGCCGCTTCACCGAATGAGCCGTTCAATAGACGACGACCACCAAATGAAGTGGTTTCTGCAATACGGTTTAGCTCGTCAATCAATGCCATTGACTCTTCGTTGATCGCCTGACGCTCAGCCGGAGAGTTAGTACCGTTCGATGATTGAATCGCAAGGTCACGCATTCGTTGCATGACAGAGGTTGCCTCATTCATCGCACCTTCAGCGGTTTGTGCAATCGAGATACCATCGTTCGCGTTACGCATTGCGACATCTAGGCCACGAGACTGTGCAGTTAAGCGGTTAGAGATCTGTAGACCTGCCGCATCATCTTTTGCACTGTTAATCTTATGTCCTGAAGATAAGCGCTCCATCGACGTGTTTAATTCATCAGTCGCTTTGTTTAGGTAACGCTGCGCGGTCATCGCGGAGACGTTAGTACTAACTGTTACAGCCATTTTGCTCTCCTGTTGAGTTCGCAAGATTTTGCGAAGCGGCCAGCTTTACTCTCATTTGGATAAGCACTGACCGTAAAAGTTACTTGCTAAATCTGCCTTAAACGCAGGGTTTAGAATCTCTAAATCTGTTCTGATATTTTCAATACAATTTGTGTGCCAACTTGCGTAAATTATTTAACTACTTTTAAAAGAATCAGATAAACAATAAGTTAGCTTTATCATTAAGCTATTTCAGGTTTGTCAGACTCATCTTAGCCCAAGGGTATTGAACGCTGCCCTGTTGCCGCCCGACTTGCCTCCCGCCTCATTGCCGCTTTGGGTAAAATCGTGCCGCATGACATCTCAGACTCTCAGGTTACGCCGACTTATCGCGCTTAAGGCTTTGCACATAAGGCATCAAAATCAGACAATGTGTATGAGTGCCATACTAGATGTAGTTAAACAACGTTAGATCTTTGGTCTTACCGAATGCTTGTTGCGATGCCTGTAACGCTCGCGAGTTTTCACTGAACTCGATCACGGCTTTAGAGTAATCCAAGTCCTCAAAGTTGCTCTTCGCTTTTGCGAGAGACAAATTAAAGTCTTCATGATTTTGCTCTTGGATATCCAGCGTACTCAATCGAGCACCGGCATCTGTACGCGCTTTATTCAAATGGATAAAAGCAGCGTGGAATTCTTCTGTCATTTGGTGCAATTTGGCGGTCGCCGACGTATCCGAAACCGATTTGTCTGACCATGCCATTGCATCCTTGAAGGTATCGAAAATGCTGAACTCTGCCCGCTTTTCGATCTCAATGCTGTCACCAGGCGTAATTTGGCCTTTTACGTGCACTTTCAGGCCTTTGTATTCAATCCCTTTCTCTGGAGAAAACTCATCGGCATCCACTACTTTGCCGTTACGCTCTAATTGGTAACCAAATTTGCCGTTATTCATATCGACAAATGTCACGCGATACGCCGCATCATCCTTCGTATCAACGTTAGTGGCTCTGTTTAATAGCAACTCAGAACCGTTTTGTAGATCGTAATTCGGCTGATAATCGCCAAATGGGTTTGGTATCTCCATAAACAGCTTGCTGCCAGGATCGTTCATTGGCATCTCAAGCATGCTAGAAACTTTCATTTTGCGCTGATAATCGTCCCCAGCGTATTGCACGCTACCATCTTTATCGCGATAAAATGGTTGGCTTTTTGGCTTAGTGCCAGCAAACACGTAGTTACCAGATTCATCTTGCGAGTTCACCAAGTTAAGGAAGTTGTTCGCAATCTCTTCTAGCTCACGCTTCTTTGCTTGTCGGTCTTCAGCAGAAAAGGCACCGTTAATCATCTCCATCGTTAAGCGCTTCGACTCGTCGGCAAAATTCTCCGCATTGGCGATATTAACTTCGTGGTTTTCTAGACGATTACGCACCAACACTATCGAGCTAAGATATTGTTGTAGCTGTTCTTGTTGCTGACTAATGTTTTGGATGTAATGCGCAGCGAGGGGGTCGTCACTAGGTTTCAGTAACTTTTTCCCTGAAGCAAGCTGCTCTTGGTTGTGGTGAACCTTATTCTCTTGACGACGCAGATCATTTTGTACGGACTGATAGTTATGGAAACTAGAAATTCGGGTTAGCACTTATCTCTTCTCCTTACCTCAGTTGTAAAATGGTATTGAAGGTATCATTCGCCGCTTGCATCACACGTGATGAAGCCATGTACGCTTGTTGAAACTTCATCATGTTGGCCGCTTCTTCATCGAGGTTAACGCCAGAGATAGAAGCAACGCGCTCTTGTGCCGCCTCATGCTCTAAGCGAGCGACAGAGGCTAATCGGTTTGCTGTAGAAGATTTCAATCCGACTTCGGTATTGAGGTTGTGATAAACATCGATCAAAGTACTGGATTTTCCGTCCATCATCTTATCTGTTTGGATCTTCTGCATTTTTCTCAAGTTGCCATTACCACCTTCCGAAGGCACCAAGTTCGCGGTGAACTTGTCATTCATCAGCGCACCTTCGCTCAGCTCAAATACAGTCGCATCGCCATTTTTATACAGCGGATGACTTTTCGGCACTGAGATTTCAATCATCGGGTTATCTTTGTCTAGCGGGTATGAGTATTTGTCCGATAGCAAATTGCCTTTGTTGTCCGTGATCTTTAACCATGGCTTATCATGTTTCTCGTCGGCTGGTTGTACGGTGACCTCAAACTCTTTAACATCCCCCGCCTCACGAATTTTGAACTTGGCGTTACCTTGAGCAAAAGTGGTTGAAGCTTCATAACTTTGCGCGGCAATGGCTTTTACATCATTGGTTTCCATCTTGATGATGGCTGCGCCACTTCGTGTTGGGCGCAATAATACGCGCTCACCAGCGGCAAGACCTTCACCGATTTGCACTTTCATACCATCCAGAACAAACGAAGAATCTGATTGATCAATGTTCAACGACATTTGCTCACCTTTCGGTGTTGTCACGCTATACTGGTCGCCATCATAACGTAGCGAATATTCACCACCTTTGATCGCTGAAATATCATCAATGTAAACCGCAACATCAGCTTGAGAGTCAGGCGCAGCAAAAACTCGAGATTTTGCCACCAGCTCAGAGTTCACGTCGGTAAATACGTCTTTACCTATCTTACCGTTAAGATCCAGACCTTGAGATTGCAGCTGATTAATTTTGTAGGAGAAACCCGTCGCTAAACGGCCCATTTCATCTTGCAGTTGTGGAATGTGTTTGTCGCGCATTTCAAGCAAAGCGCCGATTTTGCCATCCATGTCGTCAGACTTGATCGCTTTAATGCCATCCCCTTCCACCATTGCTAAGCGTCTTTGATGAACATCCGGATAGCCATCGATCATTTTGAGCTGGCTTGCTTCCGTGCCAGAAACAAGAGTGTGTCCATTGCCGATATGAACATTAAACCCTTCCGCATTTTTGCGTGGGGTTACGGTAACTTTGGTGTACTCTGACAGCTCAGTAACCAGCTTTTCATGCTGATCCATCAGGTCATTATGTGGGCCGGGAGTACGCATCATCAGTCGATGAATATCGCGAATTTCCAACGCAAGTTGGTTAACGCGCTCAATGCCCATATCCAATTTTTTATTGGTGACATCAGATTGCAGTCGCACGGTTTCATGGAAGTCATTTAATGTATCAGAGAAGATTTTCGCCTTTTCCAATACCACTTTTCGTGCCCCTAAATCGTTCGGGGTATCTGCCATGGTTTTTACCGCATCGAACCACTCATTCAGGTTCTCAGGAATTTTCTTCGATGCCACGGAGCTCAACATGCTAGAGAGCATATCAAGATTGTCTTGGGTATCCGTTTTGTTGGCATTGTTGGTCGACGACAGGTTCAGTTCATTCACGGCAAACTGATCCCACGAGCGGCGAACATTTTCCACATGCACACCCATGCCGTAGGTAGAACCACCGAACATGCGCGGATCATTCGTGCCTTGGATAACAGACTGACGGCTATAACCCTCTGTATTAACATTAGAAATGTTATGACCAGTGGTGTTTAATTGTCTCTGAGCAGTAAGCACACTTTGAGTACCTACATTCAGAAGATCTGACGCCATACATGCCCCCAAAAACGAAATATAAATCGGCAAAACCGATCACCTAGACACATTAAAAGCAAAAGATGTGCCAAGTGATAGAAAGGCGTAGATGTTCAGATAAAGTGAAGGCTTGCACTATGGCAAGCCTTCGAGAACGTCATAAATTGTCGCAGAGACATTACATACTTTCGATTTTATCCTTCACCTGCAGGACTTTATCTGCGTAATTCGGATCGGTCGCGTAACCCGCACTGTGGATACCGCGAATAAACGACTCTGAATTCCCGCGTTGCTGCAATGCTGTATCGTAACGTGGGTTGTCATTCAAAAATCGTACAAAGTCATTAAAGCTGTCTTCGTAACTTGAGTAGGAGCGAAACGCTGCCGTCTCTTTCACTGGCGTGTTATCGTGGAACTCTAAAGTTTGAGTCGTCACTTTGTCACCCTGCCAGCTTCGATCTGCTTTGATATTAAATAAGTTGTTGCTGCTGCCACGCGCGTTCTTCACGACCTTTTGTCCCCACCCCGTTTCCAAAGCGGCTTGCGCAAGTAGCAGAGATGGCTCGACACCTAAGGCTTTCGCAGCTTTCTCCGCGTATGGCTTCATCGAGTTAACAAAGGATTCTGGTGAATCGAATCGAGTGGGTTCATTGCTTGGTCGAGATAGCTGACCAGACTCAATCAAGCGCTGTTCAATCTCGCGCGCTTTTTTCGGGTCAACACGACGATATTCCGCAGCATTGTTTGCCGCATCACGCATAGCCGTTTCTTTTTTGTCGTTCCCTTGCCCAGCCGTTAATTGCTTAACAATCATATCGGCCAGTCCCATTGAACCAGACGAACTCAATTCACTCGCCATCTGTTCATCCAACATTTGTCGATAGAACTTCTCGTTTTGGCTGTTCATCATGTTGGACTCAAAGCCCTCATTGGCTTCTCGCATGGATTTCAACATCATGGAGGTGAAAATAGATTCGAACTGACGAGCTGCTGCACGCAGTGCTTCTTGCTCGCCATCTTTACCTTCCTTCACTGCTTTTTGACGCAAGGTATCCAGCGAACTGATGTCATGAATAAAACCAATGTCGTTAGGATTGTTCATTATACCTACCTCCTAACCATTAAATGATGATCAACTGGCCTTCAATGGCACCAGCTTGTTTCAATGCTTGTAAAATTGCCATCAAGTCCGAAGGCGCAGCCCCGACTTGGTTCACGGCACGGACCAAATCATCCAACGTTAAGCCTGGTTCGAACTTAAACATTTTGCCTTGCTCTTCGCTGACTTCGATATCCGAGTCTGGTACGACTACGGTTTGCCCACCAGAAAAGCCGTTAGGTTGGCTAACATTCAGGTTTTCTTTGATCGCAACCGTCATGCCGCCGTGCGTTACTGCTGCTGGTTTAAGACGCACATGCTTACCAACTACGATGGTGCCCGTGCGAGAGTTAACGATGATTTTGGCTGCACCATCTGCTGGGTCGAACTCTAGGTTTTCGATTGCCGATAAGAACGCAACACGCTGGCTGACGTCACGAGGAGCACGCACGCGCACTGATGTCGCGTCAACAGCGCTCGCCATTTGTGGGCCAAGGAAGTTGTTTACAGCATCCGCCATACGTTGAGCCGTTGTGAAGTCTGACTCAAGCAAGTTGAACGTGATGTAATCACCACGACCAAATGGGTTTGGAATTTCTCGCTCTACTGTCGCACCACTAGAGATAAGACCAACGGTTGGATTGTTACCTACGATTTTAGAACCGTCAGCGCCTTCAGCACTGAAGCCGCTCACTACTAAGTTACCTTGAGCAACCGCGTAAACTTGACCGTCGAGACCTTTGAGGAACGTTTGCAGCAAGGTGCCACCACGCAAACTTTTAGCACTTCCGATGGAAGAGACAGTCACGTCCACTTGCTGACCCGGTTTAGAGAAAGGCGGCAATTCGGCCGTAACCATGACTGCGGCAACGTTTTTAATTTTTGGCTTTGTGCCCGGCGGCATCTGAATGCCGAAGTTTTGCAGCATGGCGGCGAAACTTTGCTCTGTAAACGGGTTCGCTTCACCCGTACCAGGTAAGCCTGAAACCAAACCATAACCCACGAGTTGGTTGCTTCGTACACCTGCCACTTGCGCGACGTCTTTGATACGTGCGGCTTGGGCTACGGTAGAAAACAGAGCAACGCTCATCAGTACTAAAAGGAGTTTTTTCATGCTTACTTATCTCTTGCAGTCAAATTGCCGTCAGCACGGCGTGTTATAGCGCTACATTAAAGAATCGTGCCAAGAAGCCTGGCTCTTGCATATCTTGTTGCAAACCAGTGCCAGAGTACTGAATTCTTGCGTTAGAAACGCGATTTGATGCAATGGTGTTGTCGAAATTAATATCATCCGGACGAATAGTGCCACTTAAACGTATGTACTCATCACCCGTATTTAGCGTCATCCACTTCTCACCGCGGATCACGAGGTTGCCGTTTGCCAGTACTTCGATCACCTCAACAGTGATGTAACCACTGATGCTGTTGCTCTGCTTTGCAGAAGAGTCACCTGCAAATGAGTTGGAGTTGTTTAAGTCATAAGAGAAATTATATTTTCCGCCAATTTGCAGCTCTTCTCCGCCCACTTGAAGCGGGTCCATTTGCGCTTCATTGGTTTTCGATAAATCGGCATTTGCGCTTTTCGTCGCACTGGTTGTCTCATCCAGTGTTACGGTAATAATGTCGCCAATACCACGTGGTTTAGAATCGTCGTATAGGTCGGTAATGTGCTCGGCGCTAAACAACGAACCTGTTGCAGCAGCGTAATGCTCAGGCTTGTTTTTCGGATGAATTGGAGCCCAAGCAGGGTCGCCAGCAACCGGATCACTTCTACCACGTAAAGTATCTACAATACCGCTGCTCTCTTCTTTCGATTTATCGCCTTCTACTGCGTCGACCACAGTGGTTGCTTGTGTCACTTCATCCGTTTCAATCGGTTCCAACATGGCACATCCCGACATCGTAGCAATCAAAGCGAGTAGGCAAATACGTTTCATCGTGAGCTCCTCAAATCTTGCTCTTAATCGTTACAATTGCTGGTTAACGAAGCTCATCATTTTATCGACTGACGAGATCACTTTTGAGTTCATTTCGTAAACGCGCTGGGCTTCGATCATGTTGACCAACTCTTCCGTTACATTCACGTTGGACGCTTCCAGCATGGATTGACGAATTTCACCCAAACCGTCCAAACCTGGAACACCCTCTTGTGGATCGCCACTGGCACCCGTTGGTAAGTAAAGGTTCTGACCAATTGGCTCTAGGCCACCCGGGTTAACAAAATCTGTAATGGTTAACTGACCAACGACTTGGTTGTCTTGCTGCCCTCGGACACGAACCGACACTTCACCATCCGTACCGACAGTAATAGAAATCGCATCTTCTGGAATCACAATTTCAGGCTCTACAGGGTAGCCAGAACCCGACGTGACTAACGTGCCTTCACCATTTAGCGTGAACTGACCGTTACGGGTATAACCGATGTTGCCGTCCGGCAATGTCACTTGAAAAAAGCCGTCGCCTTCCACCATCATGTCCAGTGCGTTGGTCGTTGTCTGTGCATTGCCGTGCGTGTGCACTTTTTGCGTCGCAACCACTTTAGAACCCGCACCTAGCATCAAGCCACTTGGCAGTTCCGTGTTCTGAGATGACTGGCCGCCAGGCTGGTTGATGTTCTGATAGAACAGATCTTCGAATACTGCACGGCTCTTTTTGTAGCCGACAGTAGAGGCGTTCGCCAAGTTGTTCGAAATCGTGGCAATGTTGGTTTGTTGGGCGTCTAGACCTGTTTTACTTACCCATAGTGCTGGATGCATAGTGAACCTCTAACTCTGTTAACTCATACGAAGCAGTGAATCTGAAGATTTATCCATTTCTTCAGCTGTGCTCATCATCTTGACTTGCATTTCAAACTGACGTTGTAAGTCAATCAATGCGGTCATTTCACCTACGGCATTCACGTTACTGCCTTCTATCGCTCCCGTCTGGAGGCTAACAGTCGCGTCTGCTTCGTAAGGTTGGTTTGGAGTTTTATGGCGAAATAAGCCATTGGTGTCTTTAAACAAGCTTTGATCATTAGGCTTAACAAGCTTAATGCGATCAACCGCTTGGAATTCTTCTGCCGGGGCACCTTGAGGAAGTACAGAGATGGTGCCATCCCGACCGATTTCAATTTTGGAGAGAGGAATAGGCAAAGTAATCGGCGCGTCGTTTTCACCCAGCACCAAATGACCACTTGCGTTGGTAAGCATGCCATTTTGATCGACTTTTAGGTTGCCGTTACGGGTCAACCCTTCTTTCCCTGTGTGATCGAGTACCGATATCCAACCGCTGCCTTCAATCGTCACATCCAGATCACGCCCTGTTGTAATCACGCTACCTTGAGCAAAGTTATGCCCTGGACGCTCTGTCATGCTGAACACACGTGAAGGATGGCCTTCACCATAAGCCTGCATTGAGCGAGCCTGTGCTAAATCAGCCCGAAATCCGGTCGTGCTTACGTTAGCCAAGTTATTAGCGCGCAATTGTAGTGCCTGCATATTTTGCTTGGCGCCACTCATTGCGAGAAACAGTGCGCGATCCATAAATTACTCCAAAAAATCTCTCTGTACACGGAGTAAAAGCAATAGTTATGCCAAAACAAAAATAGGCTTATCAATCAATACTTTGAATTAACAATCAACAATTAAAAGAGGTCAATAGGGGCAGAAAACTGTAACGAGAGGCAAGGTTTTGATCCATACGGCGGCAACAGCGGCAAATCGTAGATCAAAGCATGCTTAGCCTGAGTGAGGTGTATTCAGGCTAAGCATCAGATGAATGTCATGATGAAAGTGAACAAAGCGGTAATTACTAAGAAGCAATCACACGCCATTGCTTACTCAAGCAGAGTATCGAATGACCCAGCTAGTGCTCTAGCGGATCTGTAAGATATTCTGTTGTAGTTGGTTGTGTACTTCGAGCGAACGTGAGTTTGCTTGGAAGTTACGCTGAGCAGAGATCAGGTCCACCAACTCCTGCGTCATATCAATGTTTGACTGTTCCAGCATACCGTTATTGATGGTGCCGAAAGAGCCTTTATTTGATTCACCCCAGATCTTGTCACCAGAGAACTGCGTTGAATCCCATTGAGTGCCGCCTTTCTTATCCAGACCTTGCTCGTTTGGAACACGTACGAGAGCAACACGACCCAATGTAACGTTTTCACCGTTTGAGTAAGTTCCCAATACGCTGCCGTTTTCATCGAAGTCAACTTTGGTTAGGAAGCCCGTCGTTGCACCGTCTTCGTCAAACTTAGTCAGTTCGAACGGAGCCGCAAACTGTGTTGCTGAGCCTAAGCCGAAGTTAAGCGTCTGCGCAGGATCGGCACCATTCATATCGACTGGTGTCGTGTTCGTCGCCGGATCGCCCAGAGCCACAGAAGTGATTGGCTGACCATTGTTCAAGCTCGCCAACGTACCATCGTTGTTGAACTTCATGGTATGCCCCACATGACCTGTTGGCGTTTGCGCATCACCAGCCGCAACATTTAAAGGCTTTTCACCTTCTTTATCTGTCACGGTGTAGTAAGTGTTCCATGTATTTGGCTGAGTCTGATCTTTCAAGTAATACGTCGTTAGCTTGTAAGACTGACCCATCGAGTCATAAATTGTCGAAGAGGTTGAACGGTTGTATGTATCTGGGTCTGAAAAATCAAACTGCGTTGGATCTTTCAAATCGCCGTTCGCTGGCAAGTTCACACCCACTTCAATGTTTGCTGTTTGTTTTGGCTTACCAAATTCAGCAGGAATATTGATGGGTTGTGGCTCGTATGAAGAAACCTCACCAGAGCTTGGGTCCACTTGGTAACCTAATAAGAACTCGTCGTTCGCGGTCACCATGTAGTTTTCTTTATTTAAGTGAAATGCACCATTACGTGTCAGTTCATTCTGTTGTGGAGTTAGACGCTCTTTCGCTACAGCGAAAAAACCTGTCCCCGAAACACGCAAATCCATTGGGTTGTTGGTGTAAATGCTAGAGCCTTCATGGAACTGCTGTGCCACTTGGCTTGCTTGCGCACCACCACCCGGTGTGGTTTTTGCGTTAGTAAATAAAGAGTTAGAGTAGACATCAGCAAACTCAGCACGGGACTCTTTAAAGCCGTAAGTGTTGGCGTTCGCAATGTTGTTACTGGTGGTGTTCAAATCCAGTTGGGCGGCGGACAAACCGCTTAAAGATACATATGACATTCCAAAATCTCCTAATCTAGCGAGCTATGACTACGCTTTGCCGACTTCCAATACTTCTGCAAGTCGAACTGGCGATTCAAAACCAGCCAGATTGAGTAATACGTTTCCGTCACCTTTGCCAAGCAATACGCTGTTTACGTTGGCATACGTCGATACTGGGAACTCTTGCGACTCCCCTTCAACTAAGCCAGACGCTTTCACTTTGTATTTGCCAGCTGGCAGTGGATTTCCGCTTTCATCTTTACCGTCCCAAAGCACACGCGTGTCGCCGGCTGGTTTCGCCCCTACCTCAAAGGTACGAACCAGTTGGCCAGCTTCATCCTCTACACGAACAAACAGATTATCGATAGATTGTGAAAGCTTAACCATTGCCGCCATTGGTGCGTCGTCCTGCTTCACACCTGCTGCTCCTGGGACCAATACGTCACGCCCTACCAAAGAGGAAGCTTGTAACGCTTGATTTGATGTCATTGACGAATTCAAACTCTCAAACTGAGTGTTCATCTTGCCAATGCCATCAACGGTCGCAAATGAAGCCATTTGCGCAATCATCTGGTCATTACTTACCGGCTTAAAAGGGTCTTGCTGAGACAGTTGCTTCGTGAGCAATGATAAGAAGTCTTCCTGTTTTAGGTCCTGCTTACCCGTGCTCTCTTCCGCTTTCTTGTTACTCTCTTGTAGACTTTTAAGCTGGTCGATATAGGACAAGCCGCTTTGACCAACGTTGTTAATTCCGGCCATACGCTACCCCCTTATCCTTATTGACCCATCTGCAGCGTACGCAGCAGCATTTGTTTACTAGAATCAGCGACCTGTACATTAGTTTGGTATGCACGAGAAGCTGAAATCATGTTTGCCATTTCTTCCATTACATTGACGTTAGGCTTGTAAATGTAGCCTTCTTCGTTTGCAAGGGGATGGTCTGGGTTGTACTCCGCACTCAGCGGTTTATCACTTTCTACAATACCCATCACTTTCACTGGCACCGTATCACCGCCACGCATGGCGTTACTTAACTCTGCACCAAACACGGCATGACGCGCTTTGTAAGTGTCTTTCGCAGAGCTGCTGACACTGTCGGCGTTCGCCAAGTTGCTTGAGGTAGTATTCAGACGAACGGATTCAGCGCTCATTGCGGAACCTGTCACATTGAAAACGTTAAATAAGCTCATCTAAATTATTCCCCTTTGATTGCTTTGGTTAAGTTCTTGAATTTGCTGCCTAGAAAGTCGAGTGATGCTTGGTGTCTGATTTGGTTTTGCATAAACAAGTTACGCTCTAAATCCAAGTCTACCGTGTTGCCATCTCCCGTATCTGGTTGCGTAGGAAGACGATATAACTTGTCCCCAACCAACGTCGTAGTGGCAGGAATATGCCGACCATCTGTGCGACTAAGACCAATGCTTGCCCCAGATGTTGCCGCTTGCAATTCCTTCGCAAAGTCTAAACCTCTTGCTTTGTAACCAGGCGTGTTTGCTTGTGCGATGTTGGTGGAAATCACCTCTGCATTGCGCTCACGTACGCCCACCGTGTGCTGGTGGATGCCTAGTGCATTGTCAAAAGATATAGCCATGTTTGCCTCTACAATTAAGAACTGACCGTGATTGATAACCAAAAAGCAATTAGCATGCCAAAACCTAAAGCATTACACCAACCTAGTGGTTACCGTGAATTGAAATAGCAATAAGTGAGCCAAAGTAACTGGAATGTCATGTCGTATCACTTTGCTCACTTAATAAAGATACACCGTGTTGAGGGCACAAGGCAAAAACGCGCTTCAACTAATTGAGTGATACATGAAGCGCTCGGCGCAGAAAGGTAACAAACAAAAAAGCCTGACACGAAGTCAGGCTTTTCTATCAATGAAGAGATACCGCTATTTAAGCTTGTAAATGATGCCCGGATTACAGCGCACCATTTCAAATTTATCAGTCAGACCAGTTAGCGACTCTGATGCCCCTAACAGCAAGTAACCACCAGGGTTTAAACTGCTCGCCATTTGGTTAAGCACTTTAGATTTCATTTCTGGAGAAAAGTAAATCAATACGTTACGACAGAAAATGATGTCGAACTTACCCATCAGTGCGTAACTGTCCATCAAGTTTTGTGGACGAAAGTTCACCAAACGCTTGACGTTATCTTTGACTTTCATGCGACCACCGTCCGCATTTTCAAAGAAGGTGCGACGACGTTCTGGTGAAAGCCCGCGACCCAAAGCCAAGTTGTCGTACACCCCTGCACGACACATCTCGAGCATACTTGCCGAAATATCTGTGGCTGTAATGGACACGTTTGGTAACAAGCCCGGCTTGCGCTGTTGCGTTTCCAGGATCGTCATTGCAATAGAATACGGTTCTTGGCCCGATGAACTGGCAGCAGACCAGATCTTAATTGGGCGCTTGCTTGCCGCTACTTCTGGCAATAATTTGTCAGCTAAAACCGTGAACGGATAAGTATCTCGAAACCACAAGGTTTCGTTAGTCGTCATCGCATCCACAGCGGCGACTCGTAATTCTCGATTACGCCCTGTAACAACATCACGTAGCAAATCTGATAACGATGCGAGCTTAAACTTCGTCACTAAAGGACTCAGTCGGCTACGCACGAGGTATTGCTTGCTATCACCTAACACGATGCCACATTGCGATTCTAGAAAACGGCTAAAGTCACGATACTCTTGATCACTGATTGTAATAGCAGTCATTAATGTCTCTTTTATTGTGTTAATGCAGATTTAACCGCGTTACCCAACTCATCTGGGTTAAATTTCGCAATGAAGGTGTTGGCACCTACACGCTCAACCATAGCTTGGTTGAATACACCACTTAATGAAGAATGGAGGATAACATAAAGGTCTTTCAAATCGGCATGTCTGCGAATTTCAGCCGTTAAGGTATAGCCGTCCATTTCTGGCATTTCAATATCGGAAATAACCAACGAAATTTGATCGTAGATATTGCCTTCTTGAGCCATTTCAATCAACTTATTGTACGCTTCTTTGCCGTCTTTGACAGATACGACCTCAAAACCGATGGATGTAATCGCACGCTCTACCTGTTTACGCGCGACCGTCGAGTCATCAGCAATCAGTATGCGGCGTACAATAGGCTTTTCTTGTTCTGCTTGTGCGATTTCTTCGCCAATAGCGGAATCCATCGTTTCATCAACTGGCGCAATTTCTGCCAGGATTTTTTCAACGTCAAGGATTTCAACCAGCTCATTGTCAATGTTTGTCACGGCAGTCAAGTAGTGCGCTTTACCTGCACCGTCTGGCGGTGGCAAAATCGCTTCCCAATGCATATTGATAATACGCTCAACCGATGATACCAAAAATGCTTGGATCGTACGGTTAAATTCTGCAATAACAACAAAACATTTATCTAAATCAGTGGTTGGGCGGCCACCAATTGCCAGGCTCAAATCAATAACGGACACGGTATGGCCGCGGATATGAGCGATACCTTTAACCAGAGGGTGTAGATTTGGCATTGAAGTCAGCTTAGGGCACTGTAGTACTTCTTTCACTTTGAATACGTTAATGCCGTAGCGCTGTCGGCCCATCAGTCGAAAGGTCAATAATTCCAATCGGTTCTGACCGACGAGTTGCGTACGCTGATTCACCGAGTCAAGAATCCCCGTCATATGCTCATCTCCATCTCAAACTTTTTGTTTTTAAATGATACTCTACCACTGGCAAGCACGATACCAGGGAGACAGTATGGCGTATTTCACTTTCACTTCGACACCATTGACTATGACAATATGTAGAGCGCTAATTACAAAGTACGCTAAGTCTATCGGCATTTTGCTCAGTATGTTTAGCTTTTTTGTTCATTCAGCTTCAGATAATCAGATCGAGCAAATAAAAACAGCAGCAGAACAACATATTCTTGCTACGGTTGATCAGCCTGATGGTGGCGAGCTATCTGTTAATGCGGCAGAGATCGACTCGAGAATAAAAGCAACGGATTGCCCTGTTCCATTAGATACATCTGCCTCTTCCACCAGCAGCACGAGAAGTAACATCAATGTGTTAGTGGAATGCCAACCGGATGACTGGAAAGTCTATGTCCCTGTGAGGATCTCGGTATCAGTACCAATGATCGTCGCGACACGAACATTAGGGAGAGGAGAAATCGTCAGCGCATCGGATGTTACCACTTCCATGATCGAGCTACAGCGCTTTCGTAAAGATGGATTTTCTAGCTACGATCAAGTGGTTGGGGCAAAGCTAAAGCGTAATGTTCGTTTAGGCGATGTCGTAGAGAGAAATGATGTTTGTGTGGTATGCCGAAATGAAAAGGTCATTATCAAAGCGGTGAATTCTGGCATGACGATCACAACGCAAGGCACAGCATTGCAGGATGGTTCAGCTGGCGATCAAGTAAGAGTGAAAAATGATAAGTCACAACGTATAATAGAAGGCATAGTGACTGACATTGCGGAAATCACTGTTAATTTTTAATACCCACTGGTAGCGTGTTTAAACTGATCAATAAAAATGCAAAAAATGACTAAAGTTATTTTTGCGCTGGTCGATAGTCTGGATACCAGTATTACGATACAAGGCAAAGGTTAAACATGGCAGGTATAGATAATATACGTTCAGGGCAAATGATGACGACAACAAGTCGTGCTCCTACACGTAACGATTCCAATGCTACCAGCACGACAGAATCAAAAAAGGCGCCAGCGCAACAAGACGCAGTATCACTCAGCCAGCAAAGTAAAGCCGTCAGTAAACTCCAGAAGGATATGGCAGCTTCTCCGGCATATGACAGCGCCAAAGTTGCAGCAATCAAAGAAGCTATCACAAACGGTTCATACAAAGTCGATCCTGAAAAATTGGCTGACAACATGATTAAGTTTGAAAACGAATTGCAAGGAAAAAGCTAACTGGCTTAGGCCGAAGGTAAGTGTTTTATGGCAGCATTAGTCGATCTCGTTAATTTCCAGCTAGAAAATGCTAAGGCACTTTCCGCTGTTTTACGCCAAGAAACACAAGCAATCACGGCGCGTGTCTCTACCGAGATTGAGAACATTGCCAAACAGAAGATGACGCTCATTGATCAGCTCAGAACAACTGATCAGCGAATCGCCTCTCACCCGCACGTCAATCAACTTACTGAAGATGAGCACCTAAGTCAGGTTGTTGCTCAGATCCAATCGATCGTCCTCGACTGTCAACAAGTTAACCAAGTAAATGGCGAATCGCTTAGTCGCGCACAGCTGAGCTTCAATAAACTCAACAACATGCTTCAGCGAACTCATGGCAAAGTTGGCATGACCTACAATGCGGGCGGAAAAACCCACACCATCTCGACGCTTGGCACCAATATAAAAGCTTAAACGTCACTCTTACCCTCAATTCCCGCGCTCACGTAGATATAAAAAAGCGACTCATTGTTACCAATCAGCCGCTCAAAAAGATTATCTGTCTAGTGAAATGGTTTAAAACAAGGTTTGCTGACGCTTCTCAGGCACCTGCTGAACTTCTCCATAATCACGTAGCTTATCCATCTTACGGATATCCAGGCGCAGCTCAGTCACATAACTGTCTTCAACAAGATAACTACGCACAACTTCTGCACCACGAATTACACCATCGACGGCACCAGTGGTGCTTTCAATACCCAAACGCTGGTCTTGCAGCTCTGCACGTCCACTAACACGCATGCCATAAACTTGCTCTGCTAGCTCACGATAAGCATCAATTTTTGATGCGCGCATTGCTCGTACACGCTTTTCTTCAACTGTGCGGCCTGTTTGCTCACTGACGCTGGCATAACCCACCGCCACTAAGATTTCATCTTGACGCATCTGTTGTAATGGCTGACACCCAACCAATATCAGTGTGGCAACAATAAATAATAACTTCTTCATGCTTCTATCCTATGGACGGAGAATCACAGTGTACGGCTGACGAATAGTAGGGTCAGAACGAATCAACACACCATCTTGTGTGCGGATGCTATTTAACGTATCTAAGTCACGCCCAATACGGTCAGCCGGAAGGAAACCTTGCGCTGTCGCTACAACTACACGGCTTTGCATGCCAACCACGCGTGCATTGACAAGCACTCCGCCCTCTTGGCGCAGCATTGTTCCGGTCAGTACATACTGAATTTGCTGCTCTTGAGCTAAATCTTGCCAATCACGACTTAAAGCAAAATCGCCCTGCTGCGTCACTTGAATAGAGCCCGTAGTTTTGAAATCAACCACTTTAAACCCTCGGCGCTGAAACTGATGGATAAAACCTTCAGAGACCGAGTTACCTAACCAGTTTGTTGCATCCATATTTTGTAGATCAACAAACGAGGTAATCGCAATCGGTGTCCGCGCTGATACTGCCACATTAGAAACCATCAGGTCTTCTGTCATGCTCTCAATGAAAAAGTCCATCGTATGACGCGGACTATCCATCAGCATGAACTGGCTTCCCGAGTACGGTTCTTTACCATTGTAAATCGGTGAGTACGCGCACGATGTCAGAAGCGTCATCATCGATGCGGCGACAAGCCACTTTTTCATGGTTTGATTCTCCAGATAATCTTAGGTGATACCGTTCTTTATTAATTCCTTTCCAAGAAAGTGAATATTGGAACAGTCTTTGCTTTTCTTTGTTTGCCTAACGAAGAAAAACCCACCAAACTTCACTGAATTTGTTAAAGCAATATTTATACCCGAACGGTTGTAACCAATGAAAAAAATATTAAACAGTCTGTTTTCAATCACTTTAGTGATGCTTGTGCCTTTTAAGGTAATGGCATCTTGGTATGAAGTCACAGGCGTTGCCACCATCGTTTCTTCAGAAGAGACGGCAAGGCTCCATGCGTTGGAAGACGCGCTGTTCAAAGCCGTCAATTTTTCGGGCGCAGATATTGGCAGTATTAGCAACTTGATGCCGCTGTTAGAAGAAAGCCGCAACGAATACCAGTTTACCAATCATGAAGTCCGTTACATTTTGGTCGAATCTGAACGCAAACGTCGCGGTAAAGTCGAGGTAAAAATCCGCGTTGATATTTATCCATCGGCAACGGGTTGCCACACCGATCAATACAAAAAGACAATGCTGGTCGGCAATATTGAGGTCGCATCACCACAACAAGCAGTGATGGGACAAATTTATCAAGTTGGTGACGATTTTAGCCACGTAGTGAACCGTCAACTTGATCAAACCTCACGCAGCTTTGTGTCTGTTGGTACAACGGACTACTCAATAAGCAGCAACTATCCTGCTCGCACTCAAATGATCGCGCAAGACAATGGCGCACAATACATCATTGGAGGGGTCATCACCGATCTCACTGCAACGGTCGAATCTCAACTATTGCAAGATGACATCATCAATCGTCAGTTTGCGTTAGAAATGAAAGTATTTGATGGTAAAACTGGCCATGAAATCTTCAACAAAGCCTACCGTGAGGTCGCGCGTTGGCCATTTGCTAAGACGAGTCAAGTGGACACTCGTAGTGCACGTTTTTGGGCATCGACCTATGGCGAGATGATGCTTCGCGTTAGTCGCAATATTATGTTGGATCTGGAGTCGGAGCTATCTTGCAAAATTACACTGCCAGAGGTTGTGGCAGTCTTCGGTAATACCGTAACGATGGATCTCGGCCGTATGCACGGCGTAAAAGAGGGAGACAAATTGCAGCTTTGGCACACCGCGTCGTTTATCGACCAAAATGGATTGCCAAGAAACAAAGTCTCGCAAAGCGAAATTACATTAACGGTATCACGCATATACGAACACGAAGCGGAACTGACGATTGATCAGCCAAATTTAGCATCTAGCGTTCAAATTGGCGACGTAATGAACAAGATCCTATAAAAGCAAACATTAAGTCTTGAGATATGCTCACTTTTGAATATCATAGGCAGCGCATCTTATTTGATTATACCAATGACCGTAGCGAATCGTTCAACGTGATGCTGATACAGATCTGGTAGATTGCTAGATTTGAACTCAGTAAAACAGTGCAATGAACTGCAACTATTGGTATTACGCCCCCATGGCACAGCTGGATAGCGCAGTCCCCTCCTAAGGGACAGGTCGTAGGTTCGAATCCTACTGGGGGCGCCATATCATAGCCTTAGCTCCCACTTGAGCTAAGGCTTTTTTGTATCTTCAATTTCAAGCCTCGCACTGCTCCCCCTAGTACACCGTGTTAGATAATCTTCCCAGTAATCAATATGATCGGATCGGGTGTTTCGGTTACGGGATAAACCCTTCTACTGATCTGACTTCTTCCCCTTGAAATCATTTCAACAAGCCCTATTTACAGTTTTGTATTTTATTACTTTAATTATCTATGAGTTTTGCTTACCCTTTTAGCTATTAATAAAATTATTAGTTAGCACTATGTCTAAGAGCAATTTAATAACTAACACTGGACACCGCTTTATTTCTAAAGGCAAGACAGCCTTTAAGATACATATCCATACCCCCGAGGATACGGTACTACACCGCTCGGTAGGATTTGTTCGTATTGGAGAAAAGAAAGGCTTACAAAAAGCCATTAAGCTGAGAAACGAGTTAGGCCGGCAAATGTGGGGCAAATTCTGGCGACGTCTTTTGAAAGACCCTTACCTAATGACTAGGCTTCCACATAGCGTTGAGCCTAAAATCGTTCACAAGCCTAACCCTACTCTTGAAAACCCTGACAACCGAGATACGTGTTACATCGCCAAGTGGCGAGAGTTCAATGATGACGGCGAGTATAAATATAAAACGGTGGTTCGCTCTATTAGTAAGTACGGCAAACTTGCCGCCTACATGCAAACCAAAAAAGCGTTGTTAGAAGCACATAAAGATAACTTGGAGATCCTGACATTTATGGGGCGTTTAAACAGCATTGATCTTAAGTAATACCTGGCCACTTTGAACATTTCAGTCAGTTTTTTGAAGAGAAATAAAAAGCCCCAAAGAGCGAACTCTTTGGGGCTTTCAGCTTCAGTCTTCTATACTACGGTCGAATAGGAGCTTATTGCTGAACTTGGTATTCAAATTCTGGAACAACGACTTCTACGCGACGGTTTTGTTGACGACCTTCACGAGTGTCGTTTGAAGCGATTGGGTTGTTTTCACCTTCGCCACGAGCTTGGATACGTGATGAATCAATACCTTTTTCAACGAGTGCGTTAGCAACAGACTCAGCACGTTTTTCAGAAACTTTTAGGTTGTAAGCTGCTGGACCAGACGTATCTGTGTAACCTACAACTTCAACGTTCGCTTGTGGGTGCTCGTTTAGGAAAGCAACTAGGTTATCAAGTTTTGCAGCGCTCTCTGGTTTTAGAGTTGTGCTGTTTAGATCGAAGCTACCTGTGCCAATTGTTTGAGTTTCGAATGTTTTCGTAACTACAACTGGCTCTTCTACCACTTCTTCTACAACCACTTCTTCAACAACAACTGGCTCTTCTACGATTACTGGCTCATCGTTGCCGCCGAATTTGAAAGAAACACCTAGTGTTGCAGTGTTACCTGTCGCACGAGTTACATCGTTGCTGATGTCAGTCAGTGTTTGGTATTCCGCACGAGCTGTTACGTTTTGGCTTAGGTTGAATTCAAGACCAGCTGCGCCTAGGTAAGAGTAATCATCTTTGCCATCAAACATTACGTAAGCGCCACCCACTTTACCGTAAAGTGCGATGTCTTCAGTGATTGGTAGGCTAAATTTAGGAGCAAGAGTGATTGCTTCTACGTGGCCACCGAAAGAAGTTTGGTTAAAATCACCGATGTTGTCGAAACCCGCTTCTACTGCGAAGTATTTATTCATTTCGTAACCAACAAAAGCGCCAAGAGTAGAATCGTCTTTGTCACAAGCCTGGCCCGCTACACACGCGTCTTCCATCCATGACTTACCCATCTTACCACCAACGTATACTTCTGCTTGTGCTGCTGAAGCCATAAGTAGAGACGCTGAAATTACCGCTGCTAATTTTTTCATTATTGATTCCTCTAAAGAAGTTCTTTTGTTAGATGCCGAAATGCGCCGTCTGACTGACGTTGTATTTCAATTCTTTTTATTCATTCCTTGAGTGAGATACTTAGTCAGCTTCTTTTTATGCACATGCATTTTTTTTATGGAAGCAACTTACGTACATTTCCTGTTCAGTGATACATATCGCCATCTCGGTATCGCTGACGGGATGAACTATAACGCTAAGAAATCGCGAGAAAAATCCCAATTCTGTCAATTTATTGTCATCAAAAATCTCGACAACATGTGATCTTAAGCAAAAAAATCCCCACGCAATCACCACGCAAACGTTTGCTTTGTTTTTTGAAACAAAATAGCTAAAGCAAAGGTTTTTATTAAAAATGAGACAAACAAAATGGAACTTTAAGGAACATGGATAAAAATCAATCAGATATTTGATATATAATCGCTCGTTTTTTATTCATGCCAACGA
>NZ_JADDYG010000770.1:22583-27012 GCF_015163535.1 Vibrio sp. OPT46
GACGCAAACGTTTGCTTTATTTTTTGAAACAACATAGCTAAAGCAAAGGTTTTTTCTTAAAAATGAGACAAACAAAATGGAACTTTAAGGAACATGGATAAAAATCAATCAGATATTTGATATATAATCGCTCGTTTTTTATTCATGCCAACGATATTTGGATTAAAAAATCTTATCCATATTGAGGTAAATTACAGGTGAAACCATCTCTTCATTCACCAATATGAGAGAAAGTTTCTCGTTATCTAAATTGAAGATACAAAAAAGCCGCGGTTGCTCACCGCGGCTTTGTGACTATTTATTCAAAAGAACGTTCAGTTCAAAGCAATTATGCGTTTGCTTCACGCTCAGCAATGAACTCAAGCGCCATCTTAATGCGAGCAATACAACGCTCTTTTCCAACCAGCTCCATGACTGCATCGACAGAAGGAGACTGACCGCCTCCTGTTACAGCAACACGTAATGGCATACCGATTTTGCCCATGCCGATTTCCAACTCTTCACATACTGCTGCGATAACGCCATCTTTGATGTTAGCTGTCGTCCACTCAGTTAGTGCTTCCACTTTCGCTAATGCAAGTTCTAGAGGCTCTTTAGCCACGCCACGTAGATGTTTCTTCGCTGCGCCCGCTTCAAACTCAGAGAAATCTTCATAGAAGTAACGGATTTGCTCAGCTAGCTCAACTAGCGTGTTGCAACGCTCACCCACTAGCTTGATCACGTCAGTGATAGCAGGACCATTCGTTACGTCTAGTTTTTGTTGATCTAGATGCCATTGTAGATGCTCAGCAACGTACGCAGGGTCTGAGTTCTTGATGTAGTGGTTGTTCAACCATTGCAGTTTATCAGTGTTAAAAGCAGACGCTGACTTAGATACTGCGTTTAGGCTAAATAGATTGATCATCTCTTCTTGAGAGAAGATTTCTTGGTCACCATGAGACCAACCAAGGCGCACTAGGTAGTTGTTTAGTGCCGCAGGCAGGTAACCCATATCGCGGTATTGCATGACTGATACAGCGCCGTGACGTTTAGACAGTTTCGCGCCGTCATCACCCAGGATCATTGCACAGTGTGCAAATGTAGGTACTGGCGCACCTAGTGCTTCGTAGATGTTGATTTGACGAGGGGTGTTGTTGATGTGGTCTTCGCCACGAACAACGTGAGTGATACCCATGTCCCAGTCATCCACTACTACACAGAAGTTGTAAGTAGGTGAACCGTCAGTACGACGAATGATTAGGTCATCCATTTGATCGTTGCGGATTTCAATGCGACCACGGATTTGATCATCAAATACTACGCTGCCTTCTTTCGGGTTACGGAAACGGATAACACATGGATCGCCATCTTTTGCCGCTTCGTTTGCTGCTTTGATTTTTGGATGGTTAGCATCGTAGCGAGGCATTTCTTTATTTGCTTCTTGCTCTGCACGGATTTCATCTAGCAGCTCTTTAGACGCGTAACATTTGTAAGCTTTGTCTTCAGCAAGAAGCTTATCAACCATTTCGTTATAACGGTCAAAACGTTGAGTTTGGTAGTAAGGACCTTCATCCCACTCCAAGCCTAGCCATTCCATGCCTTCAAGAATTGCATCAACCGCTTCCTGAGAGTTACGCTCAAGGTCTGTATCTTCGATACGTAGAACGAATTCACCACCTTGGTTTTTAGCGTATAGCCAAGAGTAAAGTGCAGTACGCGCACCACCAACGTGTAGATAGCCAGTTGGGCTAGGAGCAAAACGAGTTTTAACCGTCATTTGAGTTCCTTAGGGGTAATGAGCAACGAGAGATCTCTCGTTGTAATGTCAAGGATAAAAGTGGCGACATTTTACCACCGTAAGTCAATTCTACAATCGGTTTGACAACAGAAATAAAAACAGGGCAGAACCAAAAAGGCACAGCCCTGCTATTTACTGTTAAAGCACGAGACGAAATTACTTCAGGTTACGCATTGCCCATTGCATAAATTCTTGCTGCTCTTCACGGCTCAATTCATTAAACGATGCTTTGATTGTTTTGGTTTCCGCTGGAGAAGACGCAATGCTTGCCTTAGTCGATTCTTTATTCATTGCGTTATTATAGTCGGCAACTTCTCGTTCATAATCACGAAAACCTTGCAAACCACCTTTACGAAGTTGAACCATAGAGAATGCCACTTCTTTTCCGTTTTTGTCTTTCAATACCACTTTAGGATCGAGTTCGAAGGCTCTCGCCTCTTCAATAGTACGGAATGTTTGATAAGTCAGAGAAAGCTCGGTGTCTTTTTCTGCATCAAACTCTAATACCAGCGGCTGCGAATCGAATTTACGGCGCTTTCCATCTTCAAATACGATTTGTCCAACCGTTACCGCCAATTGGTTTTCCCCATCCTTTAACTCGATGCTGTTATTTTTGGAAATCCACTCAGGGTACACGAACTCACCGTTGAGAACGCGAGGAACCAGTTCAGCTTGCAGAGTCAGTTGAGCAGCAAAAGCAGGCGCAGAAAGCATTGCGCAAAGTCCGAGAAGTGTCGTTGTTTTTTTCATCATGGTTTCTCACTTTATACCAATTTAGATAAGCCTCTAAAATTTACAGGCCAGTCATTTCAAAGGCTTATTTGAATAAGTATCAAGATAAAAAGGGCGTTTCCGCCCTTTTAGTTGCTTCTTTAGTTAGAAGTAGTATTCAACACCTACAGAGAACTCGTCGTAGTCAGCAGACTTCCAACGTGCTTCTGTTGGTTTATCTAATTGAGACGCACCGTCGCCAAAGTCTAGAGTACGAGCACGTACGTACAGCACTGCCGATGGGTCTACGAAATACATAACTTGTGCTGATAACACATCGTCCGCTGTATCGTTAATTTTCTTACCATCACGCTCGAGATCAAAGTTAGCGGCGTAAGCCAGTTTGTATTGCCAATCACCCGTGGTGTACATGATAGCGGCAGACATTGCATCTTGCTTTTCACTCACACCATTGCTTGCGTCCGCTTCCATGTATTTGTATTGCGCAAAGAAAGAGATCCCGTTATCAAACCAGCCTTGTGCCCCTACCAAGTACGTGTTGTTTTCCCACGTTTGGCTTTCCATCTTTATATTACGGTTACCTTCATATGCCGCATCTAACTGGATAGGACCAATTTTGTAGTGTGCTGCAATACCACCCCAGTAGTCATCCCCTTCACCTAGACCTGCTTTATCACCTGCACCAGCTGCGATATCTAGGGAGAATTTGTCAGCAAACATTGGAGAGTCCCAGCGGATAGTGTTTGATTGACGGTCTTGGTACTTGGCGCCTCCAATAGCACCACCCCAGTCGTATACATCGCCGAGACCAGGGTTAGATGCTGGCCAGTCAACCAATTCGTACATAGGTGTCAAAACGCGACCCAGACGAATTTGACCCCAAGATGCACTTTCAAAACCGACGAATGTGTCACGTTCACCAAGACCTGCGCCCTCGCCACCAAAGCTAGGGTCTACATAACCGCCTTCGATTTGCCAAATAAAAGTAGGGTCGAAGTTAGCAAATTGTTTTTTACCACGGAAACCAATACGAGATTCGTTGTTTAGCTGCATGCCACCCAAATCATCGTCCGTTGCTTTGCTGCCAGAATCGTAATCGCGGTACGCGGCCTGCATCGCGATGATCCCGTAAACTTCATAAGAAAATGAATCTTTGGTTAGAAACTCTTTTGCTGCGTCACTGTTTGCACCATCAGCAAATGCAACACCACTGAACATCATGCCGGTAATTGCCGTGGCAAGTAGGCTTTTCTTTAGGTAAGACATTATAAACCCCTATATTTTTAGTTTTTTCCATTTTCAAATTCACTAACTAGGACATGGCAGGAACTTGAAACAGTGTTTGGACGGGGCAAATATGACAAACTTTTTTCGCACTAAAAAACTTTCCCTACAGCAATCTGAGCGACTTCAAAATGAGAAGATCAAAAATAAAATAAAATAATAAAAAACAATTACTTAACATCAAATATAAAAAATAAAAAACGTTAAAAGTACGTTTTGACACTGAACTGACATTGAGAGTATCTAAAAAACGTGAGCGACTTCATTCATCTTTTAGGTGTTTTAACGGAACTTTATATTCAAAGAGAAAAAACCTTGAGATCACTCGCAAGTAAAATGACCGTGCACTTGTGGGATTCGAGAGATTTTGACGAAATTGTTGTGAGTAGCAAATGGGTATTGACCTTACCCTTGCAGGAAGGTTTAAGCTCATAGCATCACTACTATTGAGGTGCAGATTATGTATCAGTTAGTTATACCTTTATCAGGGCTCAACTGCATGGGCTGTGCGAGAAAAGTTGAGAATGCTTTACATGCGAATCACGATGTGGAGATCCTCAATTTGTCCCCGACGCAAGTAGAGGTCAAAACCGAGTCTTCTCTTAAAGAGCTCGTCTCGTCGATTGAATCTCTTGG
>NZ_JADDYG010000770.1:27022-29645 GCF_015163535.1 Vibrio sp. OPT46
GGCATCACTACTATTGAGGTGCAGATTATGTATCAGTTAGTTATACCTTTATCAGGGCTCAACTGCATGGGCTGTGCGAGAAAAGTTGAGAAGGCTTTACATGCAAATCACGATGTGGAGATCCTCAATTTGTCCCCGACGCAAGTAGAGGTCAAAACCGAGTCTTCTCTTAAAGAGCTCGTCTCGTCGATTGAATCTCTTGGTTACCAAGCAGGAAATCACTACGAACTAAACCTTTCAGGCTTAAGCTGTGGCGGTTGCGTCAAAAAACTTTCATCTTTATTAGAATCTAATCAAGACGTTATTTCTTTTGAGGCTTCAACAACGCACTTAGAGATTCGTACCCTCCTCTCCGAGCAACAAGTGATCGACTTAATAGCAACACTCGGCTATACCGCCAACCTTGATTCTGTTGAAGTAGAGAACGAAAGCTCACCAGAGACCGAACAGGTAGAACAGCAAAGCAATATTAAAGATACGCAGGTGCCACCAGCGAGTATTCAATTGCAAATGCTGATTCAAGGCATGACGTGTGCGAGTTGCGTATCTTCAGTAGAGAAAGCACTTACTAACGTAGAAGGCGTTGAGAAAGCACAGGTCAACCTTGCAGAACAAAGCGCACTAATATTCGCAAGCCAAGACTCTGATGACCTCCTTAACGCAATTGTTGAATCGGTAAAACAAGCCGGTTACCAAGCAGAGATCCTACAAGACGCCGCAACCCAGCAAGAAAAGCAAGCACAGCAACAACGTCAGCAACAAAAACGCTTTAAACTGGATGCTATTGCTGGCCTTGTCGTCGGTGCCCCTTTAATGATTTGGGGCGTAGCTGGCGGCAATATGATGATTCGCAACACCAACGACCAATTAGCTTGGGGCGCGATCGGTATCGTATGTTTACTCCTTCTTGCCACAGCAGGGAAACACTTCTTCAGTAACGCTTGGTTAGCAGCTACTCACAAGCGCGCCACCATGGACACGTTAGTCGCGCTCGGTACTGGCGCAGCGTGGCTCTATTCGATGCTTGTGGTGATTTTCCCAGACTGGTTCCCTCTTGCTTCACGCCACGTGTACTTTGAAGCGAGTGCAATGATCATCGGCTTAATTTCTCTTGGTCACTATATAGAAGCAAAAGCCAAAGCAAACACAACACGTTCCTTACAAGCGTTGATTAACCTGCAACCTCAGCAAGCTACGGTAATTACGGAACAAGGCGACCAAAAAATCGCGGTTGAGCAAATCACGTTAGGCATGAAACTGCGTATCAAACCAGGCGAGAAAGTGCCTGTTGATGGCGTTGTGATTCAAGGTGAATCATACATTGATGAGTCGATGCTCACTGGTGAACCAGTACCAGTATTAAAAGCACAAGAGGCTCAAGTGTCTGCCGGGACATTAAATACCGATGGTGGATTAGTCATTGAGGCAACGGGTATTGGCGCAAATACCATGCTGGCTCGTATCATCCGCATGGTGCGCACAGCGCAAAGCAGTAAGCCTGCCATCGCGAAACTGGCAGACCAGATTTCATCGGTGTTTGTCCCTGTCGTTGTTGGCATAGCAATACTGGCCGCGCTCGTTTGGTTTGCCGTTGGCCCAGAGCCAAAAGCGAGTTATATGCTGGTGGTCACCACAACCGTCCTGATCATCGCCTGCCCTTGCGCTCTAGGCTTAGCAACCCCGCTTTCTGTCACGGTGGGAGTGGGTAAAGCCGCAGAGCTCGGCATTCTAATCAAAGACGCCGACGCCCTGCAATTGGCAAGCAAAGTCGACACGGTTGTGTTCGACAAAACTGGCACGCTTACCCAAGGTAAACCTAGCGTTCAGAAAGTGTTTACTCACGCCACCAGCCAAGAAGATCTATTGGCTTTAGCGTATGCGGCAGAGCGTCAGTCTGAGCACCCACTGGCAAAAGCGGTATGTGATTACGCCAAACGACACGACGCAAAGGATGTCTCATTAGACAAGTTTGAGAACGTTCGCGGGCGCGGCATTTGGGCGACGTATCAAGATAAACCGCTACTCATTGGTTCGCTTCAATTTATGCAAGCAGAGAACGTCGAGACCAGCGCACTAAAACCTGCCATCGATGAATGCGCAAAAAATGCGTGGACTCCGGTAGCTGTGGCATTGAACGGCGAACTGATCGGTCTGATCGCCATTGCCGACCCGATCAAATCAGATGCGAAGCAAGCGCTCTCTGCATTAAAATCGCAAGGCATCAAAACGGTAATGCTGACGGGCGATAACCAACACGTTGCCAATACTATCGGCCAAGAACTTGGTATTGATGAAGTGATTGCCCAAGTAATGCCAGATGAGAAAGCTCAGCACATTGAGCAACTTCAATCTCAAGGACATGTCGTGGCAATGGTGGGGGATGGCATTAACGACGCCCCTGCTCTCGCGTTATCCAACCTAGGTATTGCCATGGGTAGCGGCAGTGATGTCGCCATTGAAAGTTCGCAAATGACCATCCTGAACACGTCACCAATGGCGGTAGTACATGCGATTGAACTCTCTCGCGCTACACTTAAAAACATGAAGCAAAACCTATTTGGTGCCTTTGTTTACAACTCGTTGGGTATTCCAGTTGCCGCTGGTGTGCTTTACCCAGCGTTTG
>NZ_JADDYG010000770.1:29705-36671 GCF_015163535.1 Vibrio sp. OPT46
GATTTTTGCTCAGTCCTGTTGTCGCAGGAGCGGCAATGGCACTGTCTTCAATTACTGTCGTTAGTAATGCAAATCGACTACGACTGTTTTCAGTAAAATAACCACTTCTTTTTGAGGGTATTATGAAGTTGAAACTATTGACCTTTGCAATGCTTGCGACCGTGTCCGCCAACGTATTGGCAGCCGATGTCATTAACCATAAATCGCCATACTGTGGCTGTTGTGGAGAATGGACAAAACACATGGAAGAGAACGGCTTTACGGTCGAAGAAAAATTGCACGATGACATGAACGCCATCAAACGCGATCTAGGCATCAAGAATGAACAGCTTTACTCTTGCCACACGGCAGAGATCAACGGCTATCTGTTTGAAGGTCACATTCCAGCCGAAGACATTAAAGCGTTTTTGAAAAATCCACCACGTAACGCAAAAGGCCTATCAGTACCAGGCATGCCAATGGGCTCCCCTGGTATGGAATATGGCGACAAAAAAGACAGCTACACCGTTTACGCCTTTAACGAAAAAGGCCAAGTGTTCGAATATAGCCACCACGAAGGCAACGACCAATAAAAACAAAGCCCAGCGAGATAAACCGCTGGGCTTTTTCTTAATGGACAGTTAAGACAAATATAAAATTAGAAGCCGTAAGAGGCACCAAATACAAAAGCGTTATTCACTAGGCTGTCACCACTCGCGTTTTCTGCACCGTGTGCTTGACTACGGAACTCAAAGTAAGGTTGAACACCTTTACGAGTCCACGTTGCACGAAGCTCGTGGTCCATGGTTTCCGCTTCAATCATGTAGACGTTGTTGTAGCTTAGCGTCACATCCTCATTCATCACGTAACCGATGCGGTTGTCCATGCGGTAATCTGTATCCGCATCTGCGTCTGCGTCTGTCGCATCAATGTGCGCACGAGTACGGTTACTTAAGGAGATGCCGTTATCGAAGTTGTAACCGATCTTAACCAATGGACGGTACTGTACATTCTCGCCAGCAGAGAACAGGTGTTGGTAACCCGCGGCAACCCATAAATGATCGGTAATATTAAATGACTGCTCACCACCCACAGTGATTGCTGGTGTTGTGTTACCTGCGCCACCGTTTTCTGTTTCCAGTTTACCCAACTGAATACCATCAAATTCGGTGTAAACCGTAAAGCCGCCGAATTGGTTATCAAAAGTATGACCAGCTTCCAGTGTAGACGTAACGTCCGAACCATGAATTCGACCATCATCGTGGAATTGAACATTACCTGTTACGTAAGAAGAACCAGCAAAAGCGCTAGAAGCGAAAGCGAGAGAAAGAGCACTCAGTGCAAAAATGTTTTTCATAATTACTGCCTTTATTTATTCACGTTATGCGATAGTTTTAGAGGGCATCTCTTCCCTTTTATCGCAAACTTTGGAATGTGCCTCCTTGGCGTTCGCAATATTGTTTTAATTAATTCGCGATGGAAAATAAAACATTTTAAAAAGTGATCTTGTTCAAACCGAGCTCAACAACCCTGATAAAAACATCGGAAATACAGGCACTTATTGTATTTTTATAAAATTATTCAAAAAATAGAAGTGTGATCATAAACAGGTTGTTTATTGATATTTAGCAGATTAAGTCGATCCAGTTCACAATAACCTTGACCATTACAACCAAAAACTTATTTATCAATGAAAAATAATTAGACATCGATCACGCTTAATTTCCTCAAAAAATAAAGAAAGCCCCAACATGATGTTGAGGCTTTGCCAAAAAATTAACTTACAAGAATTGAGTTATTTCACGCTGGTCACTCGACTTGCTTTCTCACCGGTTGCTGACACGGAACGGATAAACACTTCACCTTTCACATTTGGACGAGCACTATCTGCGTAAGTTAGCCAGTTCTTGCCGTCTAGAGAGTATTGAAGCTTCACACCCGGGAACTGAACGTTCATTGCCAGTTTACCCTCTTCAACTTTCGCGCCTGGTACAGGTAGGCGGTAGTCGATACCCGCTTTTTCTAGCTTAGCCAGTTCGCGTTGGCCAAGTAGGTTCGCAAAGCGGTTGTAGTCTTGGTTTAGCGCAGCTTTGTTTACTAGGTTAGAGTTTTGCGAGTATTCAACACCCACTTTGTAGTCGTTTTCCCAATCAGCACGGTGCCATGCACGTTCAGCGGCTGCCAGTACGCGAGGGAATACCATGTACTCGTATTGCTCGTCGTTACGTACTGTCTCAGACCACAGCTGTGCTGATAGACCATAGAAAGGTTTCGCTTTGATTTCACCTTTACCAGTGAAGCCGTTACCATCGCGGTCTACAGAGGTTTCTGCGTTCTGAGGCATGTTCTCTGGTGCAAAACCAAACATCTTACGAGTATCTGTTGCACGCGTCGCCCAGTAGTAACCACGCTCTTTCGGGTCAACTTCGTACGGCATGTCCATGTATACGTAGTCTGGGTTAGAAACGATAACGTCGTAACCTTTCTTAGACCATTCGTACACTGATGATGTGCCACCCCAGTAAAGAACGTCCCAGAAGTTAACACGTGTGTTTTCTGTTGCGAACGCTTTCTCACCTTCACTGTACTTAAGGCCATCTTGCCAAGCTTGGAAGTTTGGAATGCCTTTCTCTGCCACCATCTTCGACACTTCTTCTGCAAAGTGGCTTGGTAGATGAGCAAAATCGCTTACCGTACCGTCTGCAATTAGCGTCTGACATTGTGGTGACTGTGCGAATGGCTTGTCTTGCTTAGACAAATCAATGTTACCCTTCCAGCTTACTTTGTCTTCTGCGTTGATGTCTTGCAGACCAGCGCCTAGCTTGATGTTCTTCGCTTCGTCACCACCAAAGTGCCATGTTGTTAGCGGCGTGCCCGCTTCTTGGTGCATTGCTGCTACTTCTGAAATCACTTTATCAACAAAGCGAGTTGAAGATTCCATACATGGGTTGATGAAGCTTTGCTTATTGTAGAACTGAACCGTCGTTACGTTCGATGTATCTTGAGGATCCATCAGGCGGTACTCGTTTGCTTCTGCTTCTTTACCTTCTTCCATTAGACGGTCGTAACGTGCTTCCATTGATACCACTGCTGCACGAGCGTGTGCTGGCATATCGATTTCAGGAATCACTTCGATGTTACGCGCTTTCGCGTACTTCAAGATGTCCACGTAGTCTGCTTTGCTGAAGAAGCCAGAACCAAAGTTGTCTGTCGTTGCACCTGAGCCAAGCTGAGGCAGTAAACAGCTTTTCTCTTCCAAATCGAAACAACGGTTAGCACCCACTTCAGTCAGCTCAGGCAGACCCGGGATTTCTAAACGCCAGCCTTCATCATCCGTTAGGTGAAGGTGTAGTTTGTTCATCTTGTACGCGGCCATTTGGTCAAGCGTTGCAAGAATCGCGTCTTTAGAGTGGAAGTTACGAGCCACGTCCACCATCACACCACGGTAATCAAAACGAGGCGCATCTTTAATAGACAGTTGTGGTAGAGAATCAGCATTTTGGCTATCTACCAGGCCAAAGATAGATTGTACTGCGTAGAAAGCACCTGCTTGGTCAAACGCTTTAATCGCAATACCGTCGCCTTTGATGCTCATTTCGTAAGCACCAGATTTTGCTAATTCACCGGTGAAGTCTGCAGGAACAACAGTGATGCTTACAGGAAGATCACCACGAACATCCACACCTACCACTTCTGCACGATCTTGAATTGCTGCGTATTGAGTCGCATCGAATGCGTCTTTAGGCAGCGCGATACCCGCCGCGATATCTACGGTACCTTTACCTGCTTCAACAGACAGTGGCGTTGGTAGTAACGTGGTTGATACGTCTTGTTTTACTAGGTCTTCGTTCTTCTCGAAACGAGACACAGCGTTTGCAAATACGTTGTTGTCATCTGGCGTACGTTTTAGGTTGTTCCCCTCAAGGCCAGTCACGAAAGATGCAACGTCTTCTGTGTTAAGAGAAGCAATCATCTTAGGCTCTGCATTTGGTGCAGCAACGAACGCGCCTGGCATGAAGTCAGTTTCAAATAGCTGCCAGTATTCAGCAACAAGAGGAAGCACAACCTCTTCACCCGCAGCAAAACCATCAAACTTATCTGTCGGTTCTAGTTTGTGTAGGTCACCCGTTACGCGAGAGATTTTGAACTGTTCGTTTTCAACATCCAGAATCAGACGAATGCTGTGGAAGTAAATAGCCCAATCTTTTGAGTCAACCGCTTCTCCTTGGTTAACCAACGTCATGTTTACCTTGTTACAAGACGCCCACTCAGCCCCTAAGCCCTGACAAGCAAGACCTTCGTTTGCGCCGTGGTTAGTCAACACTTGGTATTGAATATCAAGATTATTAGCCAACGAATTTACAACTTGTTGTTCAGAGCTTTGCAGCGCAGCGCAACCTGCTAATGTAGTGATAACAGAAATAGCAATCAGACTAGGTTTAAACATCTTACTTCCCCAAAAAAGTCAGTGGTTCAAAACGACAATGATAAAAATCTCGGCCCCTCAAATGCGAGGTACCTAACCGTTACATTCAACATACAACCTGTTATTTCTAAGCGTAAAATAAATAGAAATAGGAAGTGATCCAGCTCAAAAAATGACACTCAGCAAAAACAATAAAAACCTAATTTTCATGGAGTTACAATACACGTCAAAATCGAACAACTTGTTTTGACGAGTTTGCTGCGATCTAGGTCACTTATATTCATGAGTTACGACTGATTTTGTAAGATTTGGATCACGCCTAATTATTTTGTGAACCATTAGTAAGCGAATTACCTATTTACCTTTCGTGAAGTGACTCTCATTTATTCGTCGTCAAAACTCGTCAATATTTTTATAAATGACGATTTTGTCGAATACACCACTGGAGAAATTGCACTTAACCTCACGCTATTTTGCGTATAAAGTTTCAAGGTATCTTATCTGAGGACCATTCTATGTTTCGTCTCTTGACGCTCATATCATCTCTACTTGTTACTTTAACGCCTTTTTCATCTTATGCAGAGCCACAGCATTGGTTAGCGAAAAAAGGGGAAACCGAACTTATGATTATTGGCTCGGTACATGTGGGGGATAAAACGATGTACCCACTCCCTAGAACGGTCATCCAGTATTTAAGCCAAAGCGCAGGGTTGATTATTGAAGCAGACGTCAGGAATTCTGAAGGCTTGGTTTACCCACAAACAACCATTCTTTCTAAAGATGTTTTAGACAGAGCTCAACGTCGCCACTTAATTGAAATTGCCCAAGATTTAGGTTTGCCAGAAACTCAACTCCTAAATTCCCCACCTTGGATGGCTGCATTCACCATCCAACTCGCTTTAGTCAACAAACTGGGGTATGTCTCTGATAAAGGGGTCGACATGCACCTAATAGGACTCGCTGATAAAAAGCAAATCCCGGTCATTCCACTAGAGTCAGTGCAATTCCAAATCGATTTAATCGCAGGTCAATCAGAAGGCGGTAAAGAGATACTTCTCTCGTCAATTGAAGAATATGATGGCGGAGAAGAGTTGGTTCAATGCTTGATAGAGAGTTGGAAGAGTGGTGATGGTAGCATGTTGGTCGAAGCCTCTTTGACCGATCATACAACAGAAGAGTTTAACCAAGCCTTTTTATACGAGCGTAATCGAGATTGGGCTAAAAAACTCGACACTGGCAGTGTTCTACCTCAACAATCGGGTCGCTTCACCGTTGTTGTTGGTGGCTTGCATTTAGTAGGTAAAGATAACCTGATTGAACTGCTTAAAAATCGGGGATTTAACATCAAACCACTGGGTAAGACGCGCCAAGCAAATTGTGATATCTAGTGATTGTGTGAAAAATGCCATTTAAATACAATTATTTAAATACAACCATTTAAAAATTCATTCAAACTTTCTTATAAAACGCCGTTAAGCTAAGTGGATACAAAACAACTCATATGAAATTTAAATATTTATTCCTATACACGATTGGAATTATGCTCACTTCTTCGCTGTCTTATGCTAAACCGCCATGCAACGTAGAAGCTTTTCAAGCTATTGATATAACTCCGGAAGTAAAAGGCGGTGTTTTAGATAAAGAGAGTGGTCAATTTCTTATTACCGAAAAACCAATGATGCGTTGCGCGAACATCACGTTTTCAACAGCCCACACTCGAAATCGCGTTGCACATATGATGAACCAAGGCTTTGAAGCGGTTTACTATGATGGAAATACAAGCAAATCTCACTCAGTAACGTTTGATGAAGACGATTTAAAAGCGGGTTACGTCAAGATTGGTCCAAATCACCCAAAGACCGCTTATGTCTGCTTCACTACTTCTGAAACTCCTATCAATACTATCTCGTGTGACATCAAGTAATAAATTTACTCACTCTAAAAAATGAAAAGGCCCTACATTTCTGTAGAGCCTTCCTCTCAATACGTGTCGGTGAAGTGCCATATTCGAACATCAGGCGAACCCCAATTTGATTCGATACTATTGAAGTCTAAAATTACTAGCGCTAAAAACGACGAAAGCCTGCTCATTGAGCAGGCTTTCTAAAAGTGGTCGGTGAAGAGGGATTCGAACCCCCGACCCTCTGGTCCCAAACCAGATGCGCTACCAAGCTGCGCTATTCACCGAGATGTTTAACTGAGGAATTGTCCCCGTCAACGAATGCGTATATTACGGATTCTGAACTGTGGCGCAAGTGCTTTTTACAAAAAAACCTTAGGTCTTAATTCGTTTGATGAATAACTGAACACTAGCACGTAAAATGTGACTGATAACTCACAACAAAATACAGTTTATTAACCTTAGCAACATAATTGATCCAGATCAGTGTGCAACAAGACACCGCCATTTAGTTTATTCCTGTCGGGAACATCTTGGAGGAAACGTATGGACTTTTGGCTTGATCTCCTATTTGGTAATGCAGTGGGTCTATCGTCAATGATAGTAATTTTTGGGGCAATTGGTCTGATGTTATTTTACGGCGGTTTCTTCATATACAAGA
>NZ_JADDYG010000770.1:36725-38231 GCF_015163535.1 Vibrio sp. OPT46
TCATGAACGACAAATCTCCTCACTAGATCTCGCTTAGCTCTAGAAACGCTTTGCACCGGAGTCGGTTACTTGCCTACTCCGGTTTTTTATTTGATCTCAATGCACCACTCATTGATATAATCCTATTATTCTTCCCTGTTCTTAATGAGATTACTGCTATGTCTCACGACGACGATTTTGATCTATTTCAACAGATGATGGGCGATGTAAAGCCAATCACTCAAGACACCACCGAACACAAAAAAGTACACCAAGTAACAGAAGCACAGCTCGCAAAACGAGAAGCAGCAATCTGGTTAACGGAAGATGACCCAGAATACCTATCACTTGATCACGCTGAAATGCTCAAGCCAGAGGACTTTGTTGAGTTCAAACGTGATGGTGTACAGGACGGGGTTTACCGCAAACTTCGCCTTGGTAAGTATCCAATCCAAGCTCGCTTGGATTTGCACCGTAAAACATTGAAAGAAGCACGTGATGAAGTCGTGACGTTTTTAAAGCAATGCCTATCAATGGACATTAGAACGGTCGTTATCGTCCATGGTCGAGGAGAACGCTCAAATCCACCTGCAATGATGAAAAGCTTTGTTAGCAGTTGGCTACGACAAATAAAGGAAGTCCAATGCGTCCATAGTGCGCAACGCTTTCACGGTGGAACTGGAGCCGTTTACGTCCTACTTAGAAAAAGTGCGGAAAAGAAATTAGAAACCCGCGAACGTCACCAAAAACGGTTAGGCTAAATTTCACCCTAATGCTAGAATGCCCGCCCTTATTCTTCCTTCCCCTTAAAGGAAGGGAGCTTCATTCGCCGTTGTGAAACGTTAGGAGACAAAAATGTCACAAGACAACGCTAAACGATTAAATAAATTCATCAGTGAAACGGGGTTTTGCTCACGCCGTGAAGCAGACAGACTGATTGAGCAAGGCCGTGTCACCATTAATGGCAACAAACCTGAAATGGGGACAAAAGTGCTACCTGGTGATGATGTTTGTGTGGATGGTAAGCCAGTGGCAGCAAAAGAGAAGCCGATTTATATCGCTCTCAATAAACCAACAGGCATCACCTGTACAACTGAGAGAGACGTCCCTGGAAACATCGTTGATTTCATCGGCCACCAAAAACGTATCTTTCCGATCGGCCGCTTAGACAAACCCTCTGATGGTCTGATCTTTTTGACCAACGATGGCGACATCGTGAACAAAATCCTTCGCGCAGGCAACAGCCACGAAAAAGAGTACGTCGTACGCGTGGACAAGCCAATTACAGGCGAGTTTCTCAAACAGATGTCGAGTGGCGTTAAGATTCTCGACACAGTCACCCTACCTTGTAAGGTAACGAAAGAAACTAAATTCTCTTTCCGTATTGTGCTCACTCAAGGACTTAACCGTCAGATCCGTCGCATGTGTGAAGCGCTGGGCTATGAAGTATTCAAGCTGCGTCGCGTACGCATCATGAATATCTCTCTTGATGGTATTCCGAATGGAAAATGGCGTTACCTAAGTGAC
>NZ_JADDYG010000770.1:38284-52275 GCF_015163535.1 Vibrio sp. OPT46
AAGAAGTGGCAGAGATCCTAGCAATGTGTGAAGGCTCTGTAGGTACAGAAGAAGCATCAAAAACAGACTCTAGAGGTCGCAACATTCGTAAAGCGACCGACGCGAAGCTGTTTGATAGCCGTGAAGAAAACCAAGATTCTACTGCTCGTCGTAACCAGAAGACACGAACTTTCCGCGGTAACAATGCTGATGAATTCCGTCATGCACCAAACTCGAAAAAAGGTCAACAAAAGCGTCGTCAGCGTGATGATGAAGGCGGACGTCCAGCTAAAGAACATTACAAAGCGAAATCACAAGGTGAACGCAGCAGACCGCAAGGCGAGCATGGTAAATCGCACCGTAAACCAGATGCATCGAGCAATACGCATTCAGCAAACAAGCCTCAATCACTGAGTAAGCCTAAGCAGCATTACATGAACCCAAATGCCGCGAAACCAAGCAAACCAGCTAAACGCACTGGTGGTACATTGAGTCTGAAGAAGTAACGCTTCACTGACAGGCAAGATCAAAAAAGGACGCTCATGAGCGTCCTTTTTATTTGTCATGAGTTTACAAACAAAGAGGTGCAAACTGACCACGAGTTAAGCTCAGCAAATCTCTCGGGGCTAACTCAATTTCTAAACCACGTTTACCAGCACTCACACAGATTTTGTCTTGCTCTGCTGCGCTTTCGTGCAAAAAAGTAGGTAAGGCTTTCTTCTGCCCTAGTGGGCTAATTCCACCAACGACATAACCTGTGGTCTTTTGGGCGATTTCCGGATCAGCCATATCGGCCTTTTTGCCCTTCGCTGCTTTCGCCGCCAGTTTTAGGTTCAGCTTTTGGTCAACAGGGATAATCGCAACCGCAAGGTTCTTTGGCTCCCCGTTCAAGCAGAACAGCAAGGTTTTAAATACTGTTTTCGGCTCCTGCCCCAGTACTTCAGCAGCCTCCAAGCCATAACTATCGGCTCTAGGGTCATGCTCATACTGATGAATCGTGTGTGGAATTTTTTTCTTTTTCGCAAGATTAATGGCCGGAGTCATCAAGATTCTCCTCATAAAAACAAAAAGCGCAGATTGAATTGGATCTGCGCTTTTAGTTAATGATATCAGCGAGTTTGAGTCAATCGCTTTTTCTCTGTTGGGTTACTGATCAATCGCCGTATCAACTAAATACGTGATTTCACCTGAAGGGGCATACTCATTAACATCAATAGGGCTATGTGTTTCTAAATAATCCTTCAAAACCTCAGCATCGGTAAAACCTGTATTTACATACCCTGGATGATCGTCGATTTTAGGGTAACCATCTCCACCAGCAGCATTATAGCTTGGTACGGTAAAGCGGTAATTACCATCTAAGCGAAGTTGCTTATTACCAATGAACACATTGGTTACCTCACCATTATTGATACTCATCGCAATGCCGGCAAACTGCGCGTAAGCTCCAGAGTCGACAGGTTTAGTTGCAACGACATTTAGGTAATCCAATACTTCTTTGCCCGTCATATCAACGTAAGAGACCATATTGCCAAATGGCTGAACAGTCAGCACATCTTTGTAGGTAATCTCACCTGCTGCAATCGAATCGCGAACGCCGCCAGAATTCATTACGGCGAAATCTGCTTTCGCACGTTCCATGTGAGCCGTTGCAATTAATCGACCTAAGTTTGTTTGCTGGTAACGAACCACATTGCGGTCACCCTCAAGCTTACCGTTAGATTCTGCAATCTTCACGTTTAGTTTGCCCTGACCTTTTTCTTGATAAGGACGAAGAAACTCAAGCATCATTTCGTCTTGTTTAATCTCATCTTGGATCAAGACTCGTTGCGACTGACCATCAACTTTAACTTTCTTTTTCAAGTTTACAGGGATTAGATCGTAGCTCACCATCGAGAGTTCGCCATTACGAAACTCGTAATCGGCGCGTCCCACATATTTCCCCCACTCATGTGCCTGAACAATAAAGGTACCATTTTGTTTATCGGGCTGACATTCATCACCTGGTTTAAAGTTCTTTTTGATAACGTTTGGACCTTCCATGCACACAGGTTCTTGTGAGTGTCCTCCAACGATCATGTCGAGATCGCCGTCATTCAAATAACGAGCTAACGCCACATCGCCAGGAGCATTGATGCCTCTATTACCATTTTCATAGTGTCCCATATGCGTGACAGCAAAAATCAGATCTGGATACTCTGTTTCTTTCAGTTCTGCAATCAGCTTCTTGGCTTCTTCTTTTGGGTCACGGAAGTCAATTTGTTCAATGAATTCAGGGTTGCCAAGTTTCGCTGTGTCTTCGGTTGTAAGGCCAATGACCGCAATTTTAATGCCCTGCTTTTTAAACATCGCATATGGTTGGAATAAACGCTTGCCAGTATTTTTATCGTAAATATTGGCAGACAACATCGGAAAGTTTGCCCACTCTTGCTGCTTGAATAGCACGTCCAATGGATTATCAAACTCATGATTACCTAGAGCCATCGCATCGTAACCAATTTTGCTCATGCCTTTAAAATCCGGCTCGGCATCTTGTAAATCAGACTCAGGTACTCCTGTGTTGATGTCACCACCAGAAAGCAGTAACACGCTGCCCCCCTCAGCCTGTATTTCTTCGCGCAAATCATCGATTAACGTTTTACGCGCCGCCATGCCATATTCACCGTATCGATTTTGCCAAAAGCGACCATGATGATCGTTAGTGTGCAACACGGTCAATTTATAGGTTGTATCGGCATTCCATTCTGGTGCAGGTTGCGTAGCACACCCAGCTAACGAGGCCAAGATAGCGGCACTCAAAACAGTTTTGATCATCAGACGCTGATTCATTTATTTACCTTTTTCTTATTGGGATTACTGAAGCACATTTTAAGCATTCGATCTATTTGAAAACCACGTGCACCCTAACACATTGATTTAATAATTATGATGCATTGTTTAGCAATAACAAATTCATCAGTAACAAGTTTGAGAATTCACGGCTTTTCAGATAAAAAAATAGCCAACACTCGGTTGGCTATAGTATTTGTTACCACCAGTCATCTGGCGTTTACTTGATATCTATATCTGCAAAGCTCTTGATCAGATCATCAAGCGATTTCATTTGTGCTAAGAATGGCTCTAACTTGTCTAGAGGCAGTGCAGATGGGCCATCACAACGCGCTTGGTCTGGGTTTGGGTGCGCTTCGATAAATAGACCTGCGATGCCTGTCGCTAGACCCGCTTTTGCAAGCTCAACTGTCTGCTCACGACGGCCGCCAGATGCTGCGCCTGATGGGTCACGCATTTGTAGTGAGTGCGTTACGTCAAAGATGATTGGGCTACCTTTCGAAGCATTTTTCATCACACCAAAACCAAGCATGTCTACAACTAGGTTATCGTAACCGTGGCAAGAACCGCGCTCACATAGGATGATCTTGTCGTTACCGCACTCTACGAACTTCTCAACGATGTTTCCCACTTGACCAGGGCTCATAAATTGAGGTTTCTTCACGTTGATAACCGCACCTGTTTTGGCCATAGCTTCAACAAGGTCAGTTTGGCGAGCTAGGAATGCAGGAAGCTGAATAACGTCTACCACGTCAGCGACAGGTTGAGCTTGCGCTTCAGTGTGAACGTCCGTGATGATCTTTACACCAAAAGTGTCTTTCAGCTCCTGAAAGATTTTCATACCTTCTTCCAGACCTGGACCGCGGTATGAATGAACAGAACTGCGGTTTGCTTTGTCAAACGACGCCTTAAATACGTAAGGAATACCAAGTTTTTCCGTTACTTTTACGTAGTGCTCACAGATCTGCATCGCAAGATCACGAGACTCAAGAACGTTCATACCTGCAAATAGGGTGAATGGCTTGTCGTTAGCAACCTGAATGTCGCCGATATTAACGATTTTCTGTTCCATTTTGATTCTCTTTTTCTGTCCACGATACGCCACAGTTCGGCACATCGATAAAATTAGTGAAGTGTGACGTGCGTTTCACTCATCACATTAACTTGTGATTTTAGTAGCTCGGAAGCCGGATCGTCAGGGCATTGGTCAATAAAGTACTGAAAATCTGATACCGCTACTTGAGGGCACTCTAGCTGTTGGAAAATAAAACCACGGTCACGAATTTCGTATGGGTCATCTGGCACAAACGTTAGAGCAAGATTTGTACAACGTAATGCCAGCGTATAATGCTCTTCACGCAACATCGCACTTTTAATCAATGCCAACCAGCGACCAATAATTGTTGGGTTGTCAGCTTCCTCAAAATGTTCAGGCTTTAGCTGAGCTAACGGTCCTTCCTGGCCAATAAGCCAAGCTTGAAGAATCCTTTCACCTACATACTCACCATTAAATGGGTTGATGTAGTCTGGCTTCTTATGCATCCAATCGACTTTTAACAGGAACTGAGTAGGGAAAGTAACTCCCTTCAACGGGAACCCCAGCTTTTTGCCTAGGTATAACAAAATCGAACCTAAGCTCACAGGAATACCTTTTCTGCGCTCCAACACTTTATCGATGAAGCTGTTGTCCGAAATAAAGTATTCCTGCTCGTCGCCTTTGAACCCCCACTCGTGGAAAAACAGTCGTAGGAATGCATCAAATCGTTGCTCTTCATCGGTTTCATGAACAAGCGTGGCTTCTGCATCTTTGTAAAGACGCTCTAACTCTTGTTTCGCCCAATGTACTTTGGTTTCTGGGTTAATCGCTTTGTTTAGCTCAAGCGCACCTTCCACCAACGGTATATTGTCAAAATCTTCGTCAAAAAACTCTAACATGACGTCTATCCAAATAACGTAGGGCTCTTAGACACAGCAATGTTTGCAGCCATGACCAACCAACCTAATGCGCCGAAAAAGCCAAATATCTTCAGTAGGTTGTTTTTCGCAAGTTTCAATGAGAAGAATCCAAGCGCAATGTACGCCAGTACGCAGGTGATTTTGTTTGTTAACCACGGTGCGGCATCGGTAAACGGGATGAAACCCGTAATGAAAATAAGCGCGATACCTGACACTAGCAATGCAGTATCAACGATGTGGGGAAACACTTTCAAAAAGCGATTATTTCGCTTCGGTGAGTTCATCATCATTAACACGAATCGGATCGATAGTAGCGTCGCGCTGAGAGCGATCGTCACTAAGTGTATGTGTTTTAGAGCTACGTACATTTTTCTTCTCTTTTTAGTTAGTGTTTGCTGACTTCCATGATTAACTGGCCAGACAACCAAGTGTTACTCGATCGTTACCGCCATAATCTTTTTCCGTAGTGACCTGTTGGTAACCAAAGCCACGCATTATCTCACGCACCGCCTCACCTTGATCATAACCATGTTCAAATGCCAGCCAACCGCCCACTTCAAGATACTGACGAGCAAGATCCGAGATATGACGAATATCAGCTAAGCCATTCTCTTTAGCAACTAATGCAGATTTTGGCTCAAAGCGCACATCGCCTTGGGATAAATGTGGATCTTTTTCATCAATATATGGCGGGTTGGAGACAATTAAAGCAAACTTCGTACCTTCTGTAATAGGCTCAAACCAACTGCCTTGAGCAAAGGTCACATTTTTGATGTTTAGCTGCTCAGCATTGTACTCTGCAAGTGCTTTCGCTTCTTGCTTAAGGTCTACGCCCATCACTTGACGCTTTGGCATTTCAGATGCAAGCGCGATGGCGATAGCTCCCGTCCCCGTTCCAAGATCTAAAATAGGCCCAGTCTGCTCGTAGGTCTTATCGAGTGCAACTTCGACCAAACGTTCTGTATCCGGTCTTGGGATCAAGGTAGAGGGAGAAACTTTGAATGGTAAAGACCAAAACTCTCGCTCACCAATAATATAAGCGACGGGTTCACCAGTTAAACGTCGTTCAAGTAGAGCGTCAAACTGAGATTTTTGCTCTGCTTCTAATGCTTTTTCTGGCCAGGTCAGCAGGTAAGTTCGTGGTTTGCCAAGGACATGGCAAAGGAGTACAGCTGCATCGAGAGAAGGCGACTCTTTGCCGCCTTCTGCCAGTTTCGCCGTCGCACTTTTCAGTGCTTGCTCAATCGATTGAACTTGGCTCATCGATTAGCCGTTCTCTGCGAGCGCCGCAAGTTGGTCTGCTTGGTGCTCTTGAATCACAGGATCAATCAAGCTCTGCAGGTCACCTTCCATCACTTCGTTCAAACGATAGATGGTCAGGTTGATACGGTGATCAGACACACGACCTTGTGGGTAGTTGTATGTACGAATACGGTCACTACGGTCACCAGAACCTAGAAGGTTACGACGTGTATCAGACACTTCTGCGGCACGACGCTCTTCTTCCGCTTGAACGATACGAGCAGCAAGAACCGCCATTGCTTTCGCTTTGTTCTTGTGCTGTGAACGCTCATCCTGACACTCTACTACCGTACCCGTTGGTAAGTGGGTAATACGAATTGCAGAATCCGTGGTGTTAACGTGCTGACCACCCGCGCCAGATGCACGGAACGTATCGATTTTCAGGTCTGCTGCTTTGATTTCAGGCAGATCCGCTTCAGGGATTTCCGCCATTACTGCTACTGTACAAGCAGAAGTATGCACACGGCCTTGAGATTCAGTTGCAGGAACACGCTGTACACGGTGACCGCCTGACTCAAATTTCAACACGCCGTATGCACCGTCGCCGCTTACTTTCGCGATCATCTCTTTGTAACCACCGTGCTCTGCCTCGTTTGAAGACATGACTTCGATGCGCCAGCCACGCTTTTCTGCGTACTTGCTGTACATACGGAATAGATCACCCGCGAAGATACCCGCTTCGTCGCCACCCGCACCTGCACGAATTTCTAGGAAACAGTTACGATCATCGTTCGGATCTTTTGGCAGAAGAAGAATCTGTAACTCATCAGTAAGACGCTCAATCGTCGCTTTCGCTTCTTTGATTTCTTCTTGCGCCATTTCACGCATTTCTTCGTCGTCTTCGTTTGCCATCTCTTCAGCGGCGACAAGATCTTCTTGTGCTTGTTGATAAGCTTGGAAGCACTTGGTTACTTCTTCTAGCTGAGAGTACTCTCTTGATAGAGCACGGAATTTGTCCTGATTTCCAATTACATCAGGATCACCAAGAAGATGTTGAACTTCTTCGTAACGTTCTACTAGCGTTTCTAGCTTAGTCAGAATAGAGGCTTTCATAGTGTCGTTTTCTTAATAAAAAGCGTGAGTTATAGATCATCCAAGCCAAGTGTTTGGCGGATAATCGTTAATTTTGCTGGTTCGCCTTGCTCTGCTGCACTTTGCAATGCGCGAGTTGGAGCGTGAATCAGTTTGTTGGTGAGTTTATTACTCAGCTCGCGCAGCACTTTCTCCGGATCTGCGCCTGCCGCTAAAGATTGCAAACTTTTGCTCAGTAACTCTTCACGAATTTCGTTGGCTGATTTGCGATAGTCGCGAATACTATCGACGGCTTGCAGTGAACGCAACCATGTCATAAATGCAGCGCTTTCTTCACTAACAATCGCTTCAGCTTGAATCGCTTCGACTTTACGCTGCTCAATGTTGCTGTCGATGATAGATTGCAAGTCATCAACAGAATACAGATATGCGTCGTTCAGTTCACCGACTTCCGACTCCACATCTCGCGGCACCGCAATATCGACTAACAAGATAGGTTGATGTCGGCGCTGCTTTAGAGCCGTTTCGACCATACCTTTGCCAATAATAGGCAATGGGCTCGCCGTTGAGCTAATCACAATATCCGCTTTCGCCAAATGTTCAGGAATTTCGTTCAAACTGATCACTTCTGCGCCAAATTGGTCCGCTAAGCCTTGCGCGCGCTCTTTAGTGCGGTTCGCGACAATCATTTTTGTGCAACCGTTGGACGCTAAATGCTTCGCGACCAATTCAATCGTCTCGCCCGCACCAACTAAAAGCACGGTTGAATCTGATAACGACTCAAAAATATGTTTTGCCAGTGTACATGCCGCATAAGCCACGGACACGGCATTACCACCAATATCTGTCTCTGTTCTTACCCGTTTGGCGACTGAGAACGTCTTTTGAAACAGTTTATCAATCGAGGCATCGACAGCTTGATGATCTCGCGAGTCAGAAAATGCTTGCTTTACCTGCCCCAAAATTTGAGGCTCACCCAACACCAGAGAGTCAAGACCGCACGATACGCGCATCAAATGCTTTATTGCAGCTTGTTCTTCATGAACATACAAACTCGGCATTAAATCTTCGCGGCTCACTTGATGAAATTGAGCAAGCCAATCGATCAACTTGTTTCGCGCTCCTTGCTTAACATCGCAGTACAACTCAGTTCGGTTACAGGTTGAAACAATCACACTGCCGTTAACCGCTTCGTGCTCTCTAAGTTGCTCGAGTGCAGGGCCGAGTTTATCCGGACCAAACGCCACCTTCTCTCGCAAGTCGACAGACGCTGTATTGTGATTAATTCCAATAGCAAGCAAGGACATCTAACGTGGTATCTCTGGGATAGGTTATAAAATAGGTCCAGAATTTTACTGTAAGCACGCATTTATTGAAAGGGTAAGCCGGATTTGTTTTCCTAAGTGCGACTTTTCAATGCTATAGTTGTGAGCGATTCCCGATGAAACTGATTAATAAGCCATCAAACATGACGTTACGCTCCTTTATTCTTTTTTTCTTGTCGAGCTTACTGCTCGCTGGTTGTTCGTCCGTTCCTGAAAGTGTTACCAGCGTTGAATGGCAAGCTCATGAGCAGCGACTCGAAACCATCCAAGATTTTCAAGCAACGGGGAAACTTGGTTATATTGGCCCAGACCAAAGACAAAATTTAAACTTCTACTGGAAACATTCTTCAGCACTAAGCCAGTTGCGTTTAACAACGATTCTCGGACAAACGGCATTAAAGCTCACCATCACCCCACAAGGCGCCACAGTAGAAACTTACGATGATCAGGTCCTTTCTTCTCGCAGTGCTAATCAGCTGATTTACCGTCTTACAGGGTTGATGATGCCCGTCGATCACATGCCTGACTGGCTATTAGGTCTACCGACCGATGCCGACAAATTCCAACTGTCTCCAACCAATACACTGCAAGCGTTAAACAAACAAATTGGTTTAAATGATTGGAGTATCGCTTATCAACGATATGGCGACGTTCAATGGCATGAACAGTCTCTCCCTCTGCCAAATAAGCTGAAACTCACCACAGCTGATGTCAAAATAAATCTAGTGATCACAAAATGGAACATCACCCAATGATTGAACTTTCAACACGCTGGCCATCACCAGCGAAATTGAATCTCTTTCTATATATCAACGGCCGTACAGAGAATGGCTACCACGAGTTACAAACCTTATTCCAATTCGTCGATCACGGCGATGAGCTCACCATTCAAGCGAACCATTCTGGTGATATTACGATTTCTCCAGAGATAGAAGGTGTGCCTCTTCAAGACAATTTAATTTGGAAAGCAGCAACCGCGCTTCAAGCTTACTCAAACTGCCCTTTTGGCGCGCATATTGAGCTACAGAAAGTGCTGCCTATGGGTGGAGGCATTGGTGGGGGCTCATCGAATGCAGCTACAGCATTAGTGGCACTGAATTACTTATGGCAACTGAATCTAACTGACGACGAACTGGCTGAAATAGGTTTAAAACTAGGCGCAGACGTGCCCGTATTTGTGCGCGGATTTGCAGCTTTTGCTGAAGGTGTTGGTGAAAAACTCTCTCCTGCTTATCCCGAAGAAAAGTGGTATTTAGTCGTCAGACCCAATGTATCTATCGCAACCGTCGACGTTTTTTGTCATCCAGATCTAACGCGAAACACCCCAAAACGAGATCTAGAAACACTTTTAAATACGCCAAGCGTAAACGATTGCGAAAAAATTGTACGAATGCTCTACCCAGAGGTTGATAAGCAACTTTCTTGGCTGCTACAATACGCGCCGTCAAGATTGACGGGGACAGGATCTTGCGTTTTTGCTGAATTTTCGAGCAAATCTGAAGCAGAAACTATCCTTGCACAACTCTCTGATAAAGTCTCGGCATTTATCGCTCAAGGGCGCAATATTTCGCCATTAAAAGAGACTTTGGCTGAATACCAATCAGCCTCACACCGACCTATTTAAACTGGACGCAAACCCGAGGTTTCCACCGTGCCTGATATGAAGCTATTTGCTGGTAACGCAACACCTGAACTAGCCCAACGTATTGCTGATCGTCTTTACATCTCTCTTGGTGATGCATCTGTTTCTCGCTTTTCTGATGGCGAAGTTGCAGTTCAAATCAATGAGAATGTTCGTGGTAGCGATGTTTTCATCATTCAATCCACTTGTGCACCGACTAACGACAACCTAATGGAATTGGTTGTTATGATTGATGCAATGCGCCGTGCTTCAGCAGGCCGTATCACTGCAGTTATCCCTTACTTCGGCTACGCTCGCCAAGACCGTCGTGTACGTTCTGCGCGTGTGCCAATTACTGCAAAAGTTGTTGCTGATTTCCTATCTAACGTTGGTGTTGACCGCGTTCTAACTATCGACCTACACGCAGAGCAAATTCAAGGCTTCTTCGATGTACCTGTAGACAACATCTTCGGCACGCCAGTGCTACTTGAAGATATGCAGGCTCGCGGTCTAGATAACCCTGTAGTGGTATCTCCTGACCTAGGTGGCGTTGTTCGTGCTCGTGCAACAGCAAAAGCACTAGGCGACATCGACATCGCAATCGTAGATAAGCGTCGTCCACGTGCAAACGTTTCTGAAGTAATGAACCTAATCGGTGATGTTGAAGGTCGTGACTGTGTGATCGTTGATGACATGATCGACACAGGTGGCACACTATGTAAAGCAGCTGAAGCACTAAAAGAGCGCGGTGCTAAGCGTGTATTCGCTTACGCTACTCACGCAGTATTCTCAGGCAACGCTGCGGATAACATCAAGAACTCAGTTCTTGACCAAGTTATCGTAACTGACTCTATCTCTCTGTCTAAAGAGATGGCTGCAACAGGTAAAGTGACAACACTAAGCCTATCTCGCATGCTGGCTGAAGCGATTCGTCGTATCAGCAACGAAGAGTCAATCTCTGCAATGTTCAACTAATACGAACATTTCAGTTACACTGATTTCAAAAGCACCCCTCTTTGGGGTGTTTTTTTATTTGTACTGATAACTAGAAAATCCCTTGGTCGCCCACCGCGAGTTTTCTGTGCTATCATACTGCGCTTTTTGAGATTCCAGAGAGATCCTAACCTTGAGTCAACAAATCAAACTTCTTGTTGGTCTTGCTAATCCAGGACCAGAATACGCCAGAACTCGTCACAATGCGGGCGCTTGGGTTGTAGAAGAATTAGCACGCGTTCACAACGTTACACTGAAGAACGAACCAAAGTTTTTTGGTCTAACAGGACGCATTATGGTCAATGGCCAGGATCTCCGTTTGCTTATCCCAACCACCTTCATGAATCTATCAGGTAAATCGATCGCAGCGCTTGCGAAATTTTATCAAATTAAACCTGAAGAGATCATGGTTGCTCATGACGAGCTAGACTTACCGCCAGGTGTCGCTAAGTTTAAAAAAGGTGGGGGTCACGGTGGACACAACGGTCTGCGTGACACCATTAGCAAACTGGGCAATAACAAAGATTTTTATCGTCTTCGTATTGGCATTGGTCATCCGGGACACAAAGATAAAGTGGCGGGTTTTGTATTAGGTAAAGCGCCAGCTAAAGAGCAAGAGCTTTTAGATGCAGCAGCTGACGAGGCTGTTCGTTGTCTAGATATCCTGATTAAGGATGGCCTATCTAAAGCACAAAATCGCCTCCACACGTTCAAAGCTGAATAAGGTTACTATCATGGGTTTTAAATGTGGCATCGTTGGTCTACCTAACGTAGGTAAATCAACTCTGTTCAACGCACTAACTAAAGCGGGTATCGAAGCAGCAAACTTCCCGTTCTGTACCATTGAACCAAACACTGGTGTGGTTCCTGTGCCAGATCTACGTCTAGACGCACTAGCTAAGATCGTTAACCCACAGAGAGTTCTTCCAACGACGATGGAGTTCGTGGACATCGCTGGTCTTGTTGCTGGTGCATCACGTGGTGAAGGTTTAGGTAACAAATTCCTAGCTAACATCCGTGAAACAGACGCGATTGGCCACGTTGTACGTTGTTTTGAAAACGAAAACATTGTTCATGTTTCAGGTAAAGTTTCACCTATTGAAGATATCGAAGTGATCAACCTTGAACTTGCAATGGCTGACCTAGATTCTTGTGAGCGAGCGATTCAACGTAACGCGAAGAAGGCAAAAGGCGGCGATAAAGACGCAAAATTTGAACTAACCGTACTAGAAAAACTGTTACCAGTACTAACTGAAGGCGGCATGGCACGCACGGTTGAGCTATCTAAAGAAGAGTTAGCAGCAATCGGCTATCTAAACTTCCTAACACTGAAGCCAACTATGTACATTGCAAACGTAAACGAAGATGGCTTCGAAAATAATCCATATCTAGATGCGGTTCGTGAGTTCGCAGAAAAAGAAAACAATGTCGTTGTACCTGTATGTGCGGCTATCGAATCTGAACTATCTGAACTGGAAGATGAAGATCGCGAAGAATTCCTAGCAGATATGGGGATCGAAGAGCCGGGCCTAAACCGTGTAATTCGCTCTGGTTACGAACTACTGACTCTACACACCTACTTCACAGCAGGTGTTAAAGAAGTACGTGCTTGGACAATCCCTGTTGGTGCAACTGCACCTCAGGCGGCAGGTAAGATCCACACTGACTTCGAGAAAGGCTTTATTCGTGCAGAAGTAGTCGGTTACGACGATTTCATCCAATTCAATGGTGAAAATGGCGCAAAAGACGCAGGTAAATGGCGTCTAGAAGGTAAAGACTACATCGTAAAAGATGGTGATGTTGTACACTTCCGCTTCAATGTTTAATTAAATGAATGAATTCTAAACACTTCATTTACACTAAAAGCCAGCTGCTAAGCTGGCTTTTTTAATACCTTAAGTAAATGAGCAAAAATAAATTACCTAACTGCAAGCTAATTTATTTCCAGTTTTAGATCATAAACACGCCTCTTTGTTTAAAAAGGAAGCGAACGAGGTTTTTTCCGAAATTTATTAAAAAAAACTGTTGACGGATCTCACTCAACTTCGCATAATGCGCGCCGTTCCCAACGACAAGGCAACAAAGCGTTGAGAACAAAAAATACGGTTTTGGCTACGTAGCTCAGCTGGTTAGAGCACATCACTCATAATGATGGGGTCACAGGTTCGAATCCCGTCGTAGCCACCATTCCTAAATGTTCTTTTTATCAGAGCAGTTAGGAATAGATGCGGAAGTGGCGGAATTGGTAGACGCACCAGATTTAGGTTCTGGCGCCGCAAGGTGTGAGAGTTCAAGTCTCTCCTTCCGCACCATATTTCAAATAGTCATTGTGACTATTGCCTGCAGGTCTATCGCCAAGCGGTAAGGCAGCGGCTTTTGATGCCGCCATTCCCTGGTTCGAATCCAGGTAGACCTGCCATTATTCAAGTGCGATTCCTTTATAAAAGGGGTTGTCACTGAGAGCGTGAAGGTTTATATTGTCTCGCTCCAAAAGATGGCTACGTAGCTCAGCTGGTTAGAGCACATCACTCATAATGATGGGGTCACAGGTTCGAATCCCGTCGTAGCCACCATGAACAACGTTATTTAGGTTTTTACCAATTACCTTGATAACTACAGAATAAGTTGCGGAAGTGGCGGAATTGGTAGACGCACCAGATTTAGGTTCTGGCGCCGCAAGGTGTGAGAGTTCAAGTCTCTCCTTCCGCACCATTATTTAAGTCTCTTTTATTAGAGCAATGTAGGGCTATCGCCAAGCGGTAAGGCAGCGGCTTTTGATGCCGCCATTCCCTGGTTCGAATCCAGGTAGCCCTGCCATATACAATGACATTGAGATTTTACCAATTATCTTGATGTCTACAGAATAAGTTGCGGAAGTGGCGGAATTGGTAGACGCACCAGATTTAGGTTCTGGCGCCGCAAGGTGTGAGAGTTCAAGTCTCTCCTTCCGCACC
>NZ_JADDYG010000771.1:0-239 GCF_015163535.1 Vibrio sp. OPT46
TCCGTTACTAACATTGGTTCACAAGGATCATTGCAACCAAATTTCAACTCGTTTAATGCATATCGCACAGAAAGTGGAGAATTAATCTACAAGTCAGAGTCTTTATTACACCTGGCGGATACTGCAGGTAACACACTTGAGACAATGGGTATCGCTGAGCTCTCATCACAAGGTGGAAGTGACATATCGATCTCTCCTGGAGAAACCCGAAAATTCGTTACTAGCATTGCTTCAGAAGT
>NZ_JADDYG010000772.1:0-203 GCF_015163535.1 Vibrio sp. OPT46
CCGGTGTTATCGAGGATAGTACTTAATCGCTGAATGAAATTTGACTGCTGAAGCTGCAACGCAGAAACATTGACGGCGATTTTGCCAAACTCGATGCCTTGGTCCAGCCAAGCATTACCTTGCAAACAAGCTTGTTGTAACACCCACTCACCAATGCTTTGAATCAGCCCTGTTTTTTCTGCAATTGGAATAAAGTCTGCTGG
>NZ_JADDYG010000773.1:0-375 GCF_015163535.1 Vibrio sp. OPT46
CTTTATTGGTAATACAGCGGAGCACGTAATTGATAAAATAAATTGCGATGTGTTGGCTCTAAAACCAAAAGGCTACATTAGTCCTCTCGATCCAAATACAGCAACCTAATCTCTCTTTAGTATTGTTATGTATTGAGCGCTTTCAAATAAGCGCTAATAAATCCCCCCAATACAGGGGGATTTTTGTTTGGGAACAGTTAAAGCATTGGGTACAAAAAAGGAGGTCTAATTGACCTCCTTTTTTACGAGTTAGATGTTCGTAACATCGATGAACATTGATTCATCAATATTCGTCGAAGAAACGACAGCCTCATTAAATTCATACTCTTCGCGGTTACCTTCACGATCTAGCGGTAAGTTAACAAAGTCGAACAA
>NZ_JADDYG010000774.1:0-11826 GCF_015163535.1 Vibrio sp. OPT46
CAGATCAAGTTGCGGAAGTGGCGGAATTGGTAGACGCACCAGATTTAGGTTCTGGCGCCGCAAGGTGTGAGAGTTCAAGTCTCTCCTTCCGCACCATTCTTGATCAAAGTTTTAAAATGGCTACGTAGCTCAGCTGGTTAGAGCACATCACTCATAATGATGGGGTCACAGGTTCGAATCCCGTCGTAGCCACCATAAACAACGTTATTTAGGTTTTTACCAATTACCTTGATAACTACAGAATAAGTTGCGGAAGTGGCGGAATTGGTAGACGCACCAGATTTAGGTTCTGGCGCCGCAAGGTGTGAGAGTTCAAGTCTCTCCTTCCGCACCATTATTTAAGCCTCTTTTATTAGAGCAATGTAGGGCTATCGCCAAGCGGTAAGGCAGCGGCTTTTGATGCCGCCATTCCCTGGTTCGAATCCAGGTAGCCCTGCCACATACAATGATATTGAGATTTTACCAATTATCTTGATATCTACAGATCAAGTTGCGGAAGTGGCGGAATTGGTAGACGCACCAGATTTAGGTTCTGGCGCCGCAAGGTGTGAGAGTTCAAGTCTCTCCTTCCGCACCATTCTTGGTCAAAAATTTAAAATGGCTACGTAGCTCAGCTGGTTAGAGCACATCACTCATAATGATGGGGTCACAGGTTCGAATCCCGTCGTAGCCACCATTGATTAGATTGCTAGCATTAGCTATCAGTCACGTAGATTTAAGATGCGGAAGTGGCGGAATTGGTAGACGCACCAGATTTAGGTTCTGGCGCCGCAAGGTGTGAGAGTTCAAGTCTCTCCTTCCGCACCATCTTAAATTAATCTACACTATCAGAATACGCGGAAGTGGCGGAATTGGTAGACGCACCAGATTTAGGTTCTGGCGCCGTAAGGTGTGAGAGTTCAAGTCTCTCCTTCCGCACCATTCTTTCTCTCGATAAGAGAGGTTAAGTAGTCTTTGACTATTTACGCTGTAGGGCTATCGCCAAGCGGTAAGGCAGCGGCTTTTGATGCCGCCATTCCCTGGTTCGAATCCAGGTAGCCCTGCCATATACAACGATATTGAGATTTTACCAATTATCTTGATATCTACAGATTAAGTTGCGGAAGTGGCGGAATTGGTAGACGCACCAGATTTAGGTTCTGGCGCCGCAAGGTGTGAGAGTTCAAGTCTCTCCTTCCGCACCATTATCGGAAAACCCAGCATGACTTTGCTGGGTTTTTTCTTTTTTTTGGTTCTGGACTCGGGAAATCATTAGATTTGCCGAATTAAAAAAGCGAGCTCATGGCTCGCTTTTTTTCTATCTGTGATTTGAGTAGCTTACTACATACCTAACGCGTATTTCAGTACTTGAGCCTTAATTGGCCCTGAGTTTTCAGCAAGCTTCAATGCAGCATTACGTACGAACTTCAATGGCCCTAGATCGTTGCTAAAACCTTTATAGAAAAAGTCCATGCCCGTCTGCATGAGTAAGTTGTCAGGTCGACGTGCGCGTTCGTATTTCGCGAGTAAGGTATCTTCCAGCTTTTCTTGTTGTTCTGTTACCGAAAGGAGAACGTCTACATCTTTGAAGCCTAAGTTTACCCCTTGCCCTGCAAGCGGGTTGATCGTATGGGCAGAGTCACCCACTAACACGCAATTTTTGCTTGAGTAGCTTTGCGCATGACGACGAGTGAGTGGGAATGAGCCAAACTGTAAAACTTCAATATCGCCTAATTCAGCAGGGAAATGACGTAAAATTTCTTCTCTTAGTTGAGGTTTACTCATCGCACACAGTTGTTTAATACGTTTAGGCGAGTCATACCAAACCAAAGAACCTTGGCCTACGACTTGACCATCGTCGTTACTCAAAGAGCACAGAGGTAAAAATGAACGTGGGCCTGAAGGTGTAAATTGTTGCCAAGTAATATCTTGCTGAGGCAATTCTGTTTTCACATTAATCAACATGCAGTGTTGTCGGTAATCCCACGCAGTTACACCAATTCCAGCCAATTGACGAACTTTAGAGTTTGCACCATCAGCACCAATCACCCAGTTAGCTTCAAACTGCGCCCCACTTTCTAGTGTCACAAGATTTACATCTGCAAACTCAATGGCTTTTAATCGCTCAGGACACATCACGGTTAGATTTTCATACTGAGAGAAGACTTGCCAAAGACCTAATTGGATTAGGCGGTTTTCAACGATGTAACCTAGCTGATCCAATGACAATTCATCAGAGTGAAAACGAGTACGGCACTCTGGGTGCTCCCAAGTTTCTAAGCGCCGATAAGGACAAACTCGCATGCTCTTGATCTCTGACCATGCTCCGAGTGAATCAAGTAACTCCACCGACTGGTGCGAGATTGCAGATACACGAATATCCATCGCCTGAGAGGCATCAAAAACTTTAGGTTTTGTACCTTCGACCAAGACAACGCTTCTGCCCTGCTTGGCAAATCCAACAGCGACGGCTGCCCCAACCATACCGCCACCGATCACGGCGATGTCATACTTGTTCATTTTTCACTCTTCATCGTGCTGATTAATTGGCGTTTTTTATTGTACTTTCCATGGCTACTTTTACAAAATTGTTTAACAAAAAACCTTGTTCAGCATAGGGCGAAAAACTAGATTTCATCAGGCTTTGCAGAGAATTAGCTAGATCACTAGTCAGGTGCTTTTTAAAGCAGTACAATACGCCGCTTACCGCCGTGATGGCGGCTATAATTTGAGCAATAGCTCTCCGATTTAAGTACAACTGAACGAGCGAAAGTGAGATGAGTAAGAAACTGCTAATTAAAACCTGGGGCTGCCAGATGAACGAATACGATTCATCAAAAATGGCCGACCTGCTTAATGCTGCAAACGGCTACGAGCTGACGGAAGAGCCAGAGGAAGCAGACGTACTTCTACTTAACACCTGTTCGATCCGTGAAAAAGCGCAAGAGAAAGTTTTCCACCAGCTAGGCCGCTGGAAAACACTAAAAGATAAGAAACCTGGCGTAGTTATCGGTGTAGGTGGTTGTGTAGCAACGCAAGAAGGTGACCATATTCGTGAACGTGCACCATACGTTGACGTTATTTTTGGCCCACAAACTTTGCACCGCCTACCTGAGATGATCAAACAATCTCAGTCCGATGATGCACCAGTTATGGACATTTCGTTCCCAGAGATCGAAAAATTCGACCGCCTACCTGAACCTCGCGCTGAAGGTGCGACAGCATTCGTTTCTATTATGGAAGGCTGCTCTAAGTACTGTACTTACTGTGTCGTACCGTACACTCGTGGTGAAGAAGTAAGCCGTCCAATGGATGACGTACTATTCGAAATCGCCCAACTTGCTGAACAAGGCGTACGTGAAGTAAACCTTCTGGGTCAAAACGTAAACGCGTACCGTGGTCCTATGCACGATGGTGAGATCTGTTCATTTGCAGAACTGCTTCGTTTGGTTGCGTCTATCGATGGTATCGACCGTATTCGTTTCACGACGAGCCACCCGTTAGAATTCACAGACGACATCATCGCAGTATACGAAGATACGCCAGAACTTGTGAGCTTCCTGCACTTACCTGTGCAAAGTGGTAGTGACCGTATCCTAACGATGATGAAACGCCCTCACACCGCTATCGAATACAAATCGATCATCCGTAAACTGCGTAAAGCTCGTCCTGATATTCAAATCAGTTCAGACTTTATTGTTGGTTTCCCTGGTGAGACAGACAAAGACTTCCAAGACACCATGAAGCTAATCAAAGATGTAGACTTTGACATGAGCTTCAGCTTTATTTTCTCTCCACGTCCAGGTACGCCAGCAGCGGATTACCCTTGTGATGTGTCAGAACAAGTGAAGAAAGAGCGCCTTTACGAACTACAGCAAACTATCAATGCTCAAGCGATGCGTTACTCTCGCTTAATGCTTGGCACAGAACAACGTGTTCTAGTTGAAGGTCCTTCGAAGAAAAACCTAATGGAACTACGCGCTCGTACAGAAAACAACCGTGTAGTAAACTTTGAAGGTAGTGCAGACCTAATTGGTCAGTTCGTTGATGTGAAGATCGTAGACGTATTTGCAAACTCACTGCGTGGTGAGCTAGTACGTACTGAAAAAGACATGGATCTTCGTAGTGTGATTTCCCCAACGCAGATGATGGCGAAAACACGTCGCGAAGATGAGCTGGGTGTAGCTACTTTTACGCCGTAAGCTCGTATAAATAGCCATAGAGAGCCTGGTCGTTATCAGGCTCTCACTAAGTGGCAAAAAATGAGAGGCAACATTGAGCAATAAAATCGTAACTCTAGAAATTAACCTAGAACCTTCAGACAACCGCCGACTAGCTAGCCTGTGCGGTCCATTCGATGACAACATCAAGCATTTAGAACGTCGTCTAGGCGTTGAAATTAACCACCGTAGTGACCACTTTACGATTGTCGGTAAACCTCATACCGCATCAGCTGCGCTGGATATCCTGAAAACTCTATATGTTGATACCGCACCTTTACGAGGTGAGATCCCAGATATTGAGCCTGAGCAAATCCATCTAGCGATCAAAGAGTCTGGTGTTCTTGAGCAGAATACTGAGTCTAATATCGAGCATGGTAAAGAAGTCTTCGTCAAAACCAAGAAAGGTGTGATCAAACCACGTACGCCAAACCAAGCGCAGTACTTGGTTAACATGGTCACGCATGATATTTCTTTTGGTATTGGCCCGGCTGGTACAGGTAAAACCTACCTTGCTGTAGCAGCAGCTGTTGACGCACTAGAGCGCCAAGAGATCCGCCGTATTCTACTTACTCGTCCAGCGGTTGAAGCTGGTGAGAAATTGGGCTTCCTACCTGGTGATTTAAGCCAGAAAGTCGACCCATACCTACGTCCGCTATACGACGCCCTATTTGAAATGCTGGGCTTTGAGCGCGTAGAGAAGCTGATTGAACGTAACGTGATTGAGGTCGCCCCTCTTGCTTACATGCGTGGTCGTACTCTAAACGACGCCTTCATCATTCTTGATGAGAGTCAGAACACCACTGTTGAGCAGATGAAGATGTTCCTAACGCGTATTGGTTTTAACTCTCGCGCGGTTATCACTGGTGATGTCACGCAGATTGACTTACCTCGTGGTGCGAAATCGGGTCTTCGTCATGCTATTGAAGTACTAAGCGAAGTTGACGACATCAGCTTTAACTTCTTCTTGGCCGACGACGTTGTACGTCACCCTGTGGTTGCTCGTATCGTTAACGCGTACGAGAAGTGGGAAGCACAAGACCAGAAAGAGCGTAAAGAGTTCGAGAAACGCCGTCGTGAAGAACGCGATGCGAAGTTACTAGAAGCAGCAAAAGCCGAACTGAATGCACAAGTTGCTTCAACTAAGGAATAACCATGGCGATTGAACTTGATCTGCAACTGGCAGTCGAAAATGAAGAAGGTCTGCCTTCGCAGCAAGATTTCCAATTGTGGCTAGATAAGACAATACCTCTCTTCCAGCCACAAGCCGAAGTCACCATTCGTATTGTTGATGAACAAGAAAGTCATACGCTCAACCATGAGTATCGCGGCAAAGATAAACCAACTAATGTGTTGTCGTTTCCATTTGAAGCACCTCCTGGTATGGAAATAGATTTACTTGGTGATTTGATTATTTGCCGCCAAGTTGTTGAAAAAGAGGCGGTTGAACAGAGCAAGCCTCTGCTAGCACATTGGGCGCATATGGTTGTACATGGCAGCTTGCATCTGCTAGGTTATGATCATATAGAGGATGACGAAGCCGAAGAGATGGAGTCCCTCGAAACCGAAATCATGCAAGGTATGGGTTATGAAGATCCTTACATTGCTGAAAAAGAGTAGCTATTGGCCACTCGACAGGGAAAGGCGAACCACCTAAATGACTCTCGTGTTCGCCTCTCTATGTGTGCTATCACACTTCTGATAGCGTTACTTAATTGAGAAACAATGAACGAAGATAATTCTCCCTCTTCTAACGAAGATAAGAAAGAAAAGGCAGAAGGTCCGAGTAGAAAGTCCTTCTTTGAACGTCTAGGTCAACTATTTCAGGGCGAACCAAAAGATCGCCAAGAGCTTGTGGATGTTATCCGCGACTCTGAAGTTAACGACCTGATTGACCATGACACTCGCGATATGCTTGAAGGTGTTATGGAAATCTCCGAAATGCGTGTGCGTGACATTATGATCCCGCGTTCGCAAATGGTTACAGTTGAGCGTACTCACGACCTTGATACCTTGGTTGCTTTGATTACCGATGCTCAACACTCTCGCTACCCTGTGATCAGCGAAGATAAAGACCATGTGGAAGGCATACTTCTAGCGAAGGACTTACTTAAATACTTAGGCTCAGGCAGCAATCCATTTGATATCGAAGAAGTCATTCGACCAGCGGTTGTAGTACCGGAAAGTAAACGCGTTGATCGACTGCTGAAAGAATTCCGTGAAGAACGTTATCATATGGCCATTGTTGTCGATGAATTCGGTGGTGTTTCTGGTCTTGTGACCATTGAAGATATCCTTGAGGAAATCGTCGGGGATATTGAAGATGAATTCGATGAAAGTGAAGAGACGGACATTCGTAAGCTGAGCAAGCATACGTTTGCTGTCAGAGCGCTGACAACCATCGAAGAGTTTAATGAGACATTCGGAACCAACTTCAGCGATGAGGAAGTTGATACCGTTGGTGGTATGGTCATGACTGCCTTTGGTCACTTACCTTCTCGTGGTGAACTGGTTGAAATTGAAGGCTACAACTTCAAAGTCACCGCTGCCGATAACCGTCGTGTCATTCAACTCCAAGTGACGATCCCAGACGAAGAAACCCTGGTTGAAGCCACTCAAGAGTAACGCGATACCCATTGGGAATCTCAGAAAATTACAATGATGAATGAACTCTTTCATCGCCTTAAGCGGCCCTTAGTGGCCGCTTTTGTTGGCGCATCTACTACACTCGCTTTCGCTCCTTACCAGCTGTGGCCTATTGCCATTCTTAGCCCTGCAATTCTACTGATTCTTCTTGCTAACCAAACTCCGAAACGCGCACTATGGATTGGTTATGCTTGGGGGTTAGGTCAATTTGCAACTGGCGTTAGCTGGGTTTACGTCAGTATCTCCGGTTTTGGCGGTATGCCGCTCATTGCCAATTTATTTTTAATGGGCTTACTTGTTGCCTACTTGGCTGTTTATTCAGGCTTATTTGCTTGGCTCAACAACAAACTGTTTCCTCAATTTACGCTCACAAAAGCACTTCTCGCTGCACCTGCTTTATGGCTGATCAGTGATTGGTTGCGTGGTTGGGTGATGACCGGCTTCCCTTGGTTATGGCTAGGCTATAGCCAGATAGATGCTCCACTCGCAAGCTTTGCACCAATTGGCGGCGTAGAACTGCTTACTCTATTTATCCTTATCAGCGCAGGGGCGTTAGCCTATGCATGGATTCATAAGCAGTGGCTGATGGTGATTATCCCTGCGGTACTACTCAGTACTGGCTTTGGGATTCGCAACTACGATTGGGTAACACCCCGACCAGAAGACACGACTAAGCTCGCGCTGATTCAAGGTAACGTAGACCAGAACCTAAAGTGGCTACCAAGTCAACGCTGGCCAACCATCATGAAATACGCTGACTTAACTCGTGAAAACTGGGACGCTGACATTATCGTTTGGCCAGAAGCAGCAATTCCCGCTTTTGAAATTGAAGTGCCTTCATTTTTGAGCAATATCGACAGCGCTGCAAAAATGAATAACAGCGCAATCATCACCGGTGTCGTCAATCAAGCTGAAGATCGACAGTTCTACAACAGTATTCTGTCCCTCGGCATCACACCATACGGTGACTACAGCTTCGATTTAAGCGAACGTTACCATAAGCATCACCTACTACCGTTTGGTGAGTTTGTACCATTTGAAGATATTTTGCGCCCATTAGCGCCATTCTTTAACCTACCGATGTCATCGTTTAGCCGTGGGGCTTTTGTGCAGCCAAACATCGTTGCGAATGGCATGCACATGGCACCAGCGCTTTGCTATGAGATCATATTTAATGAGCAAGTGCGTCAAAATGTGACTGACGAAACAGACTTCATTCTAACGCTTTCAAACGATGCATGGTTTGGTCACTCTATCGGCCCTCTTCAGCATATGGAGATCGCCCGTATGCGTGCCTTAGAGTTGGGCAAACCGCTCATCCGCTCGACTAACAATGGATTAACAGCGGTAACCGATCACAAGGGTAAAATCGTTGAGCAAGTTCCGCAGTTTGAAACTGCAGTACTGCGCGCAGAGCTCACCCCAACCGATGGGAAAACGCCATATCGAATCGTTGGTACTTGGCCATTGTATATTTGGGTAGGGTTAAGTTTAGCGCTGGCTTTCGGTTTAAGAAGAAAACAGAGCTGATAACAGCTTGAAAGTAGAAAAGACAAAAAAGAGGCGACTAAGCCTCTTTTTTATTCATTGCATTATACAGTCGTTACTCGCCATTTATGGCTTTAATGACTGACGAGTAAAGCCTTTGTGACCACACTTAATACACGGAATGATTACTGTTGGGTGGTTATACGTTGTCTTGTGACCACACTCATCACAAACTAAAGTGCCTAAGCCTATCACCTCTCCTGCTTCATATAGCCCTTGATGCTCTAAGTCATCGAACAACTCAACCCACTCAACTTTAGTTCGGTCTGTAATCTCTAACAGCCCTTGCCATATCGAATCCGCAATCGTTAAGTAAAACGGACCGCTTTTGCTATCCTCGTAACTCTCTGAAAACTCTTTTAAGTCTGCTTTAAGGTACGCTTTGATTAAAGCCAATTCATCTTTGGTCAAGTCATTAGCAGCATCCACCACTTTGCCCGACGTCTCAATCGCTTTGTTAACTTCTTCCGGACTGTGCTTCAAGGTTTCAATCACATCCTCGAGCATTTCCTCATAACCTGTTTTACGTTTAGGCATAACTGACCTCCATCTTTCTCCTACCTGCGTCACTTAAGGGCGCATGGGTACAGATTGGCTATTGTTGTGATCCCTAGCTTTAGGTATTCTATGACGATCTATTTAAGTCTGTTCTAACCGAACTCACAAATTCCAAGATAACGGATACCATCGATGCAAGAACAATACAACCCACAAGATATTGAACAAAAAGTTCAAAAGCACTGGGATGACAACAAAACCTTTGTTGTAAGTGAAGACCCAAATAAAGAAAAATTCTACTGTCTGTCCATGTTCCCATACCCAAGTGGTCGACTGCACATGGGTCACGTGCGCAACTACACTATCGGTGATGTAGTATCTCGTTTCCAACGCCTACAAGGCAAAAACGTGATGCAACCAATCGGTTGGGACGCATTCGGTCTACCTGCAGAAAACGCAGCAGTAAAAAACAAAACTGCGCCAGCACCTTGGACTTACGAAAACATCGAATACATGAAGAACCAACTTAAGCTTCTAGGCTTTGGTTACGATTGGAACCGTGAATTCGCAACATGTACACCGGAGTACTACCGCTGGGAACAAGAGTTCTTCACTAAACTTTACGAGAAAGGTTTAGTTTACAAAAAGACTTCTTCTGTTAACTGGTGTCCTAACGACCAAACTGTTCTTGCAAACGAGCAGGTTGAAGACGGTTGTTGCTGGCGTTGTGATACGCCTGTAGAGCAAAAAGAAATCCCTCAATGGTTCATCAAAATCACTGAGTACGCTCAAGAGCTACTAGACGACTTAGACAAGCTTGAAGGTTGGCCTGAAATGGTGAAAACCATGCAGCGCAACTGGATTGGTCGTTCTGAAGGTGTTGAACTGAAGTTTGAAGTTAAGGGTCAACAAGACCTAGAAGTTTACACAACACGTCCAGATACGCTAATGGGTGTGACTTACGTGGGTATCGCAGCCGGCCACCCTCTTGCAGCTCTTGCAGCAGAGAACAATCCAGAGCTTGCAGCGTTTATCGACGAATGTAAGAACAACAAGGTTGCAGAAGCTGAGCTAGCGACAATGGAGAAGAAAGGTATGGCAACTGGCCTTACTGCTATTCATCCATTGAACGGCCGCGAAGTACCAGTATACGTAGCAAACTTCGTTCTGATGGACTACGGTACAGGCGCGGTAATGGCTGTACCTGCGCACGACCAACGTGACTACGAGTTCGCAACGAAGTACGGTCTAGACATCGTGCCAGTTATCAAGCCTGCTGATGGCAGCGAGCTAGACATCTCTGAAGCAGCATACACTGAGAAAGGTGTACTGTTCGATTCAGGTGAATTCGATGGCCTAGAATTCCAAGCGGCATTCGACGCAATCGCAGCGAAGCTAGAAGCAGAGGGCAAAGGCACTAAGACTGTAAACTTCCGTCTACGCGACTGGGGTGTATCTCGTCAACGTTATTGGGGTGCGCCAATCCCAATGGTAACCACTGAAGACGGTGAAGTTCACCCAGTACCTGCTGACCAACTACCAGTGATTCTTCCAGAAGACGTAGTAATGGACGGCGTAACGAGCCCAATCAAAGCAGACAAAGAGTGGGCGAAGACAACCTTTAACGGCGAACCTGCTCTACGTGAGACAGATACGTTCGATACGTTCATGGAATCTTCTTGGTACTACGCGCGTTACTGTTCACCACAAGCGGACGACATCCTAGACCCAGAAAAAGCAAACTATTGGCTACCAGTAGACCAGTACATCGGTGGTATCGAGCATGCTTGTATGCACCTACTGTACTCACGCTTCTTCCACAAACTACTGCGCGATGCGGGTTACGTAACTTCTGACGAACCGTTCAAGCAACTACTGTGTCAAGGCATGGTACTGGCTGATGCGTTCTACTTCGAGAACGAGAAAGGCGGCAAAGAGTGGGTAGCTCCAACAGACGTAGCCGTTGAACGTGATGGTAAAGGCCGCATTACTTCTGCTAAAGACACTGAAGGTCGCGATGTAACGCACTCAGGCATGATCAAGATGTCTAAGTCTAAGAACAACGGTATCGACCCTCAAGAAATGGTAGATAAGTACGGCGCTGACACAGTACGTCTATTCATGATGTTCGCGTCTCCAGCGGACATGACACTTGAATGGCAAGAGTCTGGCGTAGAAGGTGCGAACCGCTTCCTAAAACGTGTTTGGAAACTAGTGAAAGAGCACACAGCGAAAGGCGCAGCAGAAGCAGTAGATACCTCAGCGCTTTCTGGTGATCAAAAAGCACTTCGCCGCGACGTTCACAAAACTATCGCGAAAGTGACGGACGATATCGCTCGTCGTCAAACATTCAACACCGCGATCGCAGCGATCATGGAGCTGATGAACAAACTAGCGAAAGCGCCTCAAGAATCTGCGCAAGATCGTGCAATCCTTGACGAAGCACTGAAAGCTATTGTTGTCATGCTTTACCCTATCACTCCGCATATCTCATACGAGCTATGGGCAGCACTAGGTGAAACAGACATTGATAACGCGGCATGGCCGACGTTTGACGAAAAAGCGCTAGTTGAAGACGAAAAAACTATCGTTGTTCAAGTTAACGGTAAGCTACGTGCGAAGCTAACAGTCCCAGCGGATATCTCTAAAGACGATATCGAACAGCTTGGTCTAAACGACGAAAACGTGGTTAAGTTCACTGATGGCCTGACTATTCGTAAAGTTATTTACGTTCCAGGTAAACTGCTGAACATTGTTGCAAACTAATCGCAGCTGTCAATTTGTCTCTGTTTAGCGAACTTATTTGTTAACCAAGAGTCATTAAACAGGGTAGTTTTCTACCCTGTTTATTTACCTCAAACCATTCACATGAGTGGTTTAAGGTAAATAACCCCTTCAATTTAGGATGAATACAATCAATGCGCTTTTTCTCTTT
>NZ_JADDYG010000774.1:11836-27323 GCF_015163535.1 Vibrio sp. OPT46
CGTTGCAAACTAATCACAGCTTGCAATTTGTCTCTGTTTAGCGAACTTATTTGTTAACCAAGAGTCATTAAACAGGGTAGTTCGCTACCCTGTTTATTTACCTCAAACCATTCACATGAGTGGTTTAAGGTAAATAACCCCTTCAATTTAGGATGAATACAATCAATGCGCTTTTTCTCTTTGATTAAACTACCAGTGGTATTGGTATTAGCGGGGCTTCTTTCTGCCTGTGGTTTTCACCTTCGCGGCGAGTATTCCGTACCGGAAGAGCTGCACACTATGTCTTTCTCCAGCTACGATGAATACAGTGAATTAACTCGCTATGTTCGCTCTCAACTCGAACTGAACAAAGTTGAACTTGTTCAACCATCATCGACGGTACCCAACCTTCATTTGACGGAAGCGACTATCGATGAGCGTACACTGTCTCTGTATCAAAATAGCCGTGCAGCAGAAAAAGAGCTGACATACGTAGTAAAATACCGTGTGACGATTCCTGGCTATGGCTCTAAAAACTTTACGACAACAGTAAACCGCAACTACCTAGACAACCCGTTGACGGCACTTGCAAAATCTGTTGAACGTGACGTAATTGAAGATGAGATGCGCTTGCAAGCTGCAAAACAGATGATGCGCCAGTTGGGCCGTATTCGTGCCGAATATGAAGCAGGACAAATCTCTGAGCCAGCGAACACAAACTCTTAATCACTATGCGAATTTATGCCGATAAATTAACGGATCATTTAACTAAACACGTTAAACAGGTTTACCTAATCTTTGGTAATGAGCCGTTACTGATTCAAGAGAGCCGCCAAGCAATCCAAAAGGCAGCGTTTCAACAAGGTTTTGAGGAAAAACACCGTTTTGCGGTAGACGCAAGCATCGACTGGAATCAAGTTTACGATTGCTTCCAAGCGATGAGCCTGTTCTCAAACCGTCAATTGATCGAGCTTGAAATTCCAGAGAGTGGCGTGACAACCGCCGTCAGCAAAGAGCTGCAAACACTGTGTGATATGCTGCATGATGACATCATGCTCGTCATTGTTGGTAGCAAACTGACCAAAGCCCAAGAAAATGCGAAATGGTTCAAAGCATTAAGCTCAAAAGGCGACTGGGTAAGCTGTTTGTCGCCAGAGCTACAACGCTTACCTATGTTCATTCAGGCACGTTGCCGCACGTTGGGCCTAAAACCCGATCAACAATCACTGCAAATGTTGGCTCAATGGCATGAAGGTAACCTATTTGCATTGACACAAAGCTTAGAGAAATTGGCCCTACTCTACCCGGATGGTGAGCTGACCATCATACGTTTAGAGGAAGCCCTAAGTCGCCATAACCACTTCACTACCTTTAACTGGATCGACGCCTTACTGGCAGGTAAAGCAAACCGTGCACAACGTATTCTTCGCCAACTTGAGGCGGAAGGGGTTGAGACCGTGATCTTGATTCGAAGTGTACAAAAAGAGTTGAGCCAACTTTTAAATATGCATCAAGACTTAACTCAAATGGGAATGAACCAGGTATTTGAGAAATATCGAGTTTGGCAAAACAAGCGTCCACTCTATAACGCAGCACTGGCCCGCTTATCAGCGAGTCGTATTTGTGCATTGCTCTCCTTGTTGGCTCAAGCCGAGATAAAAGCCAAAACTCAGTATGACGAGTCTGTATGGCCAACTATTCATCAGTTGAGCTTAGAAACCTGCTCTCCTGATATTAAGCTGGCAATTTAAAAATCAAAGCGTGATATAGTGCGCGACCTGTTTTGCAAGCAAGAATGTAAAACACTGTAGAGATAAGAGACAAACCGAGGAAAACCGAGTGCTTCGCGAAGAACTGAAAGACTTTTTAGCTGATAAAGCCGACGACATGAAAGCGGAAGACATTATCGTCCTAAATGTGGAAGATAAATCAAGCGTGACAGATTACATGATCATCTGTACTGGTACATCCAAACGCCACGTTTCATCCATCGCTGACCATGTTGCAACAGAGGTGAAAAAAGCCGGTCTTGAGCCACTAGGAATGGAAGGTGAAAACGAAGGTGAATGGGTAGTCCTTGATATGGGCGACGCCATGCTTCACGTGATGCAAGAAGAGCACCGCGAACTCTACCAGCTAGAAAAACTCTGGGGTTAATCTTTTGAAAATTCAACTAATTGCTGTTGGCACAAAAATGCCAAAATGGGTTGAGGAAGGCTTTCAAGAATATCGTCGCCGTTTCCCGCATGATATGCCGTTGGAGTTGATTGAAATCTCTGCTGGCAAGCGTGGTAAGAATGCCGATATCGCTCGCATCCTGCAAAAAGAAGGGGAAGCGATGCTCGCTGCGGTACCAAAAGGCAACCGTATCGTCACGTTAGATATCCCAGGTAAAAAATGGGACACTCCTCAACTCGCTGAGCAGTTAGAAGCTTGGAAATTAGATGGCCGTGATGTATCAATATTAATCGGCGGTCCTGAAGGACTCGCTCCTGCATGCAAAGCTGCAGCAGACCAAAGCTGGTCATTGTCTGCCTTAACGCTACCCCACCCTCTAGTGCGTATCGTAATGGCAGAAAGCTTGTACCGAGCGTGGAGCATCACCGCTAACCACCCTTATCATCGCGAATAATCGTTGTTTAACTTTAGAGCCAAGCGTTAATGATTCGTAAACGCCGCAGTCAAATCCGAGATTATCAAGCCGAAGCGCGTCTGTTTGCCAGCCGCGCTATTGTTGCTTTTATCGGCATTGTTGTCTTGATGGGAGCTCTGGTTGCCAACATGTACAACATTCAGGTGAACCAGTTTCAAGACTATCAAACCCGCTCGAACGATAACCGCATCAAAGTGGTGCCTATCGCGCCTAACCGAGGTCTAATTTATGACCGAAATGGCGTTTTACTGGCAGAGAACCGTCCCGTCTTTAACTTAGAACTGACCCCAGAAAAAATTAAAGACATTGATGCAACCATCCAAGAATTACAAACTATTCTGGAAATTACACCAGACCAGATTGAACGTTTCCACCACGAGCGTAAACGGACTCGTCGATTTAAATCGGTCCCACTGCTTACCCAACTGAACGAAAAACAAGTAGCGGTATTCTCCGTCAATCAGTACCGCTTTCCAGGTGTGGAAATAAGTGCGACCTTAAAGCGCTACTACCCTTTCAGCGAAGTCTTAACCCACGTGATTGGGTATGTTTCTCGAATTAATGATCGCGACATGCAACGCCTGATCCGAGAAGAAAAAGACGCAAACTATCAAGCCACTCGCGACATTGGTAAGCTGGGTATTGAAAAATACTACGAAGACCTCTTACACGGTACAGCCGGATATCAAGAAGTCGAGGTAAACAGCCGCGGCCGAGTAATTCGTACCTTAAAGTACGTTCCACCTGTACCCGGAAAAGACATCGTTTTAAACCTTGATATCAACTTGCAGTTGTACGTACACCAATTGTTGGACGGCCGCCGAGGCAGTGCTGTAGTAATCGATCCTAGAGACAACGGCGTACTGGCTATGGTTTCAAGCCCTAGCTACGATCCTAACTCGTTCGTGCACGGAATCTCAGGTAAAGATTATCGCGCCCTTTTGAACGATAAAAACCGTCCTTTGGTCAACCGCACTACACTTGGCATTTACCCTCCGGCCTCTACCATCAAACCATTTATGGCGGTAGCCGCGCTGCAAGAAGGTGTCGTCACACCTAACACCACACGAAATGATCCTGGTTATTGGCGCATACCAAACTCTAACACACGTCCGTTCCGGGACTGGTTGCGTTGGGGACACGGACGCGTCGATATCATTAAGTCGATCGAAGAGTCTGTTGATACCTTCTACTATCAAATCGCTTATGACATGGGCATTGACCGTATTTCGAATTGGATGATGATGTTCGGTTTTGGTGATTACACTGGCATTGATATCTACGAAGAAAGTAAGGCGAACATGCCGACTCGTGACTGGAAAATGTCTCGCCATAAAACCCCGTGGTATAAAGGTGATACGATCCCTGTAGGTATCGGCCAAGGATATTGGACAGCAACACCAATGCAAATCGCCAAAGCAACCTCCGTATTAGTAAACGAGGGAGAAGTGATCGCACCTCACTTGCTCAAAGCGACGATAGAAAATGGTAACGACTTCGAAGAGCAGCAAACGACAGAATACGTGACTTACCCACCAATCAAGAATGTGCCTAAAAAGTACTGGGATATGGCGAAAGAAGGCATGCGTCGGGTAAACCATGGCACGCGCGGAACAGCTCGTCGCTCATTCTACAAAATGAATTATGAAACAGCGGGTAAATCAGGTACTGCACAGGTCTTCGGTCTGGGTGAAAACGAAGAGTACAACGCCGATGAGATCGCCGAGCACTTACGTGACCATGCGTTATTTACTGGCTTTGCACCATTTGATGATCCTAAAGTGGTCGTCACTGTAGTACTAGAAAATGCCGGTGGTGGTTCTAGTAACGGTGCCCCAGTAGTAAGGAAAATTTTTGACCGAGTCGTTCTTGGTCCAGAAGAAATTGAGCCTGAAAACAATGCGAAGAAAGAGGTAAAACAGTAATGAAGATGGATCCCTCTACAGGTAAAAATCGCGCCCTGTTTGAACGCTTCCATATCGACTTACCACTCCTACTTGGCATACTGGCCCTGATGGGGTTTGGCCTGGTGATCATGTACAGCGCCAGTGGCCAAAGTTTACTGATGATGGATCGCCAAGCCATGCGAATGGTGCTTTCACTCGTTGTGATGCTCGTCCTTGCACAGCTTTCTCCACGAACTTACGAAAGCTTGGCACCTTTGATGTTCGTTGGTGGCGTTATACTGCTTTTCGGCGTGCTGTTTTTCGGTGAAGCATCGAAAGGCGCGCAGCGTTGGCTTAACCTCGGTTTTGTGCGCTTTCAACCGTCAGAGCTATTGAAGCTCGCGGTGCCATTAATGGTGGCTCGCTATGTTGGTAGACAGCCCCTCCCACCAACGCTAAGAACACTCATTGTTGCACTGATTATGGTCTGCTTACCAACCATTCTCATTGCAAAACAGCCTGACTTAGGTACCTCAATCCTGATCGCGGCTTCCGGTATTTTTGTTATCTTCCTCGCAGGCATTAGCTGGAAAATAATTGCTGGTGCTGCGATTGCATTAGGTGGTTTCATTCCAATTCTGTGGTTTTTCTTGATGCGAGAGTATCAAAAAGTGAGAGTTCGTACTCTATTTAACCCGGAGTCTGATCCGCTAGGAGCGGGCTACCACATTATTCAGAGTAAAATTGCGATTGGCTCCGGCGGTATTTCCGGCAAAGGTTGGTTGCAAGGTACGCAGTCACAACTAGAATTTCTTCCTGAACGACACACTGACTTTATCTTTGCAGTAATTGCTGAAGAATGGGGTATGATTGGCTTCCTTTGCCTTTTAGCCATCTATCTATTTATTATTGGACGAGGTTTATATCTCGCCAGCCAAGCGCAAACCGCATTTGGACGAATGATGGCAGGCAGTATTGTACTCAGCTTCTTCGTGTATATTTTTGTAAATATTGGCATGGTAAGTGGCATCCTACCTGTAGTAGGTGTACCGTTGCCACTCATCAGTTATGGCGGCACATCAATGGTAACCTTGATGGCTGGTTTTGGTATTCTAATGTCGATTCATACGCACCGAAAAGCATTCTCTAAGGCGACCTAGACATGCAAAAACGCGCTTTATATTCCTTGGTTTTCTCTGCTCTTATTTTGGCAGGCTGTTCATCAACTAGCCAAAAAGAACAAGAAGGCCGTTACGAACTCGAATCCGATGTTGCACCGGATACACCGCTTTCAGTCGAACACATCGAGGATGCGCATCCTAAATATGAACCGTACAGCCTAGGTGGGAACAAAGATTACCACTTGCGTGGCAAAGACTACAAAATAGTTCGCAATGCGAAAGGCTTTAAAGAAAAAGGCCGCGCATCTTGGTATGGGAAAAAATTCCAAGGTCATTTGACTTCTAATGGCGAAATCTATGACATGTACTCAATGACGGCAGCGCATAAAACGCTACCGTTACCAAGTTACGTAAAAGTTACCAATACTGACAACGGCAAAACCACCATAGTACGAGTTAATGACCGAGGTCCTTTTCACGATGGCCGTATCATTGATTTAAGCTATGCCGCCGCGCACAAGTTAGATGTCATAAAAACAGGCACCGCGAACGTGGAAATTGAAGTGATCAGTATCAATCAGCCCACGGACAAAAAGTCATTAGAAGCGCACCCTAGGTACGTTATTCAAGTGGCATCATCAAAAAATGAAGAGCGCGCGCGAACTTTAGGTACCGAGCTTGGTCAAAAATTGGATACAGAAACTTTCCTAGAGAGTGCGAAAGAGTCTTATCGCTTGTTGTTAGGGCCATTTACTGACTATTCCCTGACGCAAGCCACACTAGATAAAGTAAAGTTGCTCGGCTATTCGTCTGCATTTATTAAAAAACACAACACTGCCAAATGACCTCGTGTCATGAATTTCTCTTTGATCCCCCTCTTACATAACTAGGGATTCTGATAAGATGTCTGCAGTTAACCCAAAAATTTGAATTACCATGAATAAAAATAAGTTTGTGAAATCTATTCTCGTTTCTTCGGTTGCCCTTTCTGCAACTTTCGCTCAATCTGCTCTTGCATCACCTATCGTTGTTCCAGATGCCCCTCAAATCGCGGCGAAGGGCTACGTGCTGATGGATTACCATTCAGGTAAAGTACTGGCAGAGAAAGAGATGAACACAAAATTGTCTCCAGCTAGTCTGACTAAGATGATGACCAGCTATGTAATCGGCCAAGAGCTAGCGCGTGGTAATATCTCAGAAGATGATGATGTCACCATCAGTAAAAATGCGTGGGCGAAAAACTTCCCTGATTCATCAAAGATGTTCATTGAAGTAGGCACAACAGTTAAAGTACGTGACCTGAACCGAGGTATCATCGTCCAGTCAGGTAACGATGCCTGTGTTGCGATGGCAGAACATATTGCAGGTTCAGAAGATGCATTTGTTGACCTAATGAACGCTTGGGCCAACACATTGGGTATGACTAACTCGCACTTTGCCAACGTTCATGGCTTAGATAACGCAGAATTGTACTCAACACCATACGACATGGCACTGCTAGGTAAAGCACTTATCCGTGACGTACCAAATGAGTACCGAGTGTACTCAGAGAAGAAATTTACTTACAACGGCATCACCCAATACAACCGTAACGGTCTACTTTGGGATAAGAGCATGAACGTTGACGGCATCAAAACGGGTCACACAAGTAATGCGGGTTACAGCCTAGTAAGTTCAGCAACTGAAGGTCAAATGCGCTTGGTTGCGGTCGTTATGGGTACTAAAGATGCCAATGCTCGTAAGTCAGAAAGCAAAAAGCTGCTAAGCTACGGCTTCCGTTTCTTCGAAACAGTGGCACCGCACAAAGCAGGTGAAACGTTCGTAGAAGAAAAAGTGTGGATGGGTAACAAAGACACCGTAGCACTGGGTCTTGACCAAGATACTTACGTAACACTACCGCGTGGTGAAGCGAAAAACCTAAAAGCAAGCTTCGTCCTTGAAAAAGAGCTAGAAGCCCCAATTAATAAAGGTGATGTAGTTGGTAAGCTATACTATCAGATCGATGGTGAAGATATTGCCGAGTACCCACTAATGGCACTAGAAACCGTAGAGCAAGGTAGTCTATTTAGCCGCATGTGGGATTACATCGTATTGTTATTCAAGAGCTTCTTCTAAAAAGAACGTTAGAGTAGCAAACTTATTCGCAAAGCCGCCTGAATGGGCGGCTTTTTAAGTTTGAGCTCCTCGTCTTGAGTTCCCCCTAATTTGACTGTACTATTTCGCACCGCAACGAATATCTACTGGAGTTATCGATATGCTAACCATCAACTCTGATGCAAAATTAAAAGACCTGCTTGAGTTCCCTTGTTCATTTACTTACAAGGTAATGGGTCATGCAAAGCCTGAACTTCCAGAGCTTGTTCTTGAAGTTATTCAGCGCCATGCTCCAGGTGACTACAGCCCGACCGTTAAACCAAGTGCTAAGGGCAACTACCACTCTGTGTCAATCAACATTACTGCAACCTCTATCGAGCAGGTCGAGACACTGTACAAAGAGTTAGGTGAAATTGACATCGTACGCATGGTTCTATAATTTTTTGATAGATTAAATTTTTTTTGAAAGCAGCCTTGGCTGCTTTCTTTTTATTTATCAAATAGATAACGAGGCTTTACATCACTTTCAGTTAAAAATCTGTTACGCAGCGGTAGAGCATCAGGGTTATCCGGTTTATAATCCAAAAACTTTATATATTAGCAACAGGAATTCCCATGCAACACCAACTTGTTGTAAAACGACTTGGCCGCCAAGACTATGAGCCTGTATGGAAGGCGATGCATGAGTTCACCGACCAACGCACAGAAGAAACCCGTGATGAAGTCTGGTTGGTAGAACATAACCCAGTATTTACGCAAGGACAGGCAGGTAAAGCTGAGCACTTGATTAACACTGGCGATATTCCTGTTGTACAAAGTGATCGCGGAGGTCAGGTTACGTATCATGGCCCTGGTCAGTTGGTCGCCTACTTCTTGATCAACCTACGCCGCAAAAAATTAGGTGTACGAGATCTCGTTACCACAATCGAGAACCTCGTGATCAACACGCTAAAAGCATACAATATTGACTCAGCCGCGCGACCTGACGCACCAGGTGTCTACGTTGCCGGTAAGAAAATATGCTCTCTCGGTTTACGCATTCGTAAAGGATGCTCGTTTCATGGTTTAGCCTTGAACGTAAATATGGATTTAACACCGTTTCTGCGTATTAACCCTTGTGGTTATGAAGGTATGGAAATGGTTCAGGTCAGCCAATTTGGCGGCCCAGACAATGTAGAAGCCGTAGAAAAACAATTAATAGAAGAACTCGTTACTTTGCTCGATTATGAGCAAGTAGAATTCAGCACAGAAGCACCTTCTCAAGGTAATAAAGCATGAGCAAACCAATCCAGATGGAAAAAGGCGTTAAATATCGTGACGCCGATAAAATGGCATTGATTCCCGTAAAGAACATGCCTACAGAGCAGAAAGAAGTGCTACGTAAGCCTGATTGGATGAAGATCAAGCTACCAGCCGACAGCCAACGAATTCAAGACATCAAAGCGGCGATGCGTAAGAATAAACTTCACTCCGTATGTGAAGAAGCATCTTGCCCGAACCTAGCGGAATGTTTTAACCACGGTACAGCAACCTTCATGATCTTAGGTGCTATTTGTACTCGTCGTTGTCCTTTCTGTGACGTTGCTCATGGCCGCCCATTACCACCGGAAGCAGAAGAGCCTCAAAAACTGGCGAAAACCATTGCCGATATGAAGCTGAAATACGTAGTAATCACTTCTGTTGACCGTGACGATCTGCGTGACGGCGGTGCACAACACTTTGCCGATTGTAACCGCGAGATCCGTGCGTTAAACCCGCATATTAAGATTGAAACACTGGTTCCTGACTTCCGTGGTCGCATGGATGTAGCGCTTGATCTAATGAAAGACAATCCGCCAGATGTCTTCAACCACAACTTAGAAACAGCGCCACGTCTTTACCGTAAAGCTCGCCCAGGTGCGAACTATAAATGGTCACTTGAGCTTCTTAAGAAGTTCAAAGAGCAGCATCCCGATGTACCGACCAAGTCTGGTTTGATGATGGGCCTTGGTGAAACCAAAGAAGAAATCATCGAAGTACTGAAAGATCTACGCGCACACGGCGTAACGATGCTGACTCTAGGCCAGTACCTAGCGCCAAGCCGTCACCACTTGCCAGTAGAACGTTACGTTCCACCATCAGAGTTTGACGAGCTAAAAGAAGTTGCACTAGAACTTGGCTTCACGCATGCAGCGTGTGGTCCATTTGTGCGCTCTTCTTACCATGCCGATATGCAAGCTCAAGGTATCGAGATTAAATAAGCTCTCGCTTGTTTTGAAAAGCTTGTTTTGAAAAGAAAGGTTGGCTCAGTGCCAACCTTTTTTGTATCTGGAAAATGATGATAAAAAGCCATTCTACCACTGTCATTCTGAACAGCGAGGAACGAGCGTGATTCAGAATCAGTTTTCAGAATACTGATGATTTTTAGGGAAACTCTGAGTAAAAGAGTGTGCCTCAACAAGATTCCTGATCTCGCCTAGGCTCGTCGGAATGACGTGGTTTGGATATATTGAAAAGGGACAGTGTTGGTAGCCATCCCCTTATCACACTCTCTCGCTATATCTCATTCCAAACGCCAGACAAACAAAAAGGCCCTCAAATGAGGACCTTTCATCAATCAAATAATCAAACCGAATCGCAGAAATAGAACGAGTTCGCCTGAGTTATTTTCAAAAAATGTTAGGCGTAAACTGGTAGACGCTTACAAATTTCTAGCACTTTCTGTTTAGTCGCTTCGATAACTTCTTCGTTGCCGATGTTATCTAGAACGTCACACATCCAGTTTGCTAGCTCTTTTGCATCTTCTTCAGTGAAGCCACGGCGAGTGATCGCTGGCGTACCTACACGGATACCAGACGTTACGAATGGGCTGCGTGGGTCATTTGGTACTGAGTTCTTGTTTACAGTGATGTTTGCTGCACCTAGTGCCGCGTCTGCGTCTTTACCAGTGATATCTTTGTCGATTAGGTCAACAAGGAACAAGTGGTTTTCTGTACCGTTAGATACGATTTTGTAGCCACGCTCTTGGAACTGACCAACCATTGCTTTTGCGTTTTTCACTACGCGAGCTTGATAAGCTTTGAACTCTGGCTCCATCGCTTCTTTGAACGCTACTGCTTTACCAGCGATAACGTGCATTAGAGGGCCACCTTGACCACCAGGGAACACTGCTGAGTTCAATTTCTTGTACATATCTTCGCCAGCATTTGACAAGATAAGACCACCGCGAGGACCTGCTAGTGTTTTGTGCGTCGTTGTTGTTACCACGTGAGCATGCGGTACTGGTGTTGGGTATTCACCGGCAGCGATAAGACCAGCTACGTGCGCCATATCAACAAATAAGTAAGCACCTGCTTTGTCAGCGATTTCACGCATGCGTTTCCAATCAACGATTTGCGAGTAAGCAGAGAAACCACCGATGATCATCTTAGGTTTGTGTTCAAGTGCTAGCTGTTCCATCTCGTCGTAGTTGATTTGACCAGCTTCATCGATACCGTAAGGGATAACGTTGTAGTGCTTACCCGAGAAGTTTACTGGTGAACCGTGAGTTAGGTGACCACCGTGTGCTAGGCTCATGCCTAAAACTGTATCGCCAGGGTTAAGAAGCGCCATGTAAACTGCGCTGTTTGCTTGAGAACCTGAGTGAGGCTGTACGTTAGCGTACTCACAACCAAATAGTTGGCATGCACGCTCAATTGCTAGTGCTTCAGCTTTATCTACGTACTCACAACCGCCGTAGTAACGCTTACCTGGGTAGCCTTCAGCGTATTTGTTCGTTAGCTGAGAACCTTGCGCTTCCATTACACGTGGGCTTGTGTAGTTTTCAGAAGCGATAAGTTCAATGTGTTCTTCCTGGCGAAGAGTTTCTTCCTGGATAGCTGCGAACAGTTCCGCATCGTAATCTGCGATGTTCATATCACGCTTAAGCATCTGTATCTCCTGACTCAGATTAGTACTGAAAGTTGCAAAAAAACTGTTGAATGACCCGACGCAAACGTTTTCGTCACCCTAATGGCGCGCATTCTACATAATTTGATTTAGGTCATAAAGAGAAATTTACAATTTTTCTCATGCAGTTTTTTCATGATGACAAGCAATGTTTATCATGCCAGCATTGCAATCGCATAACGACAATCTATTGCCTGTCAAATTTGTGCTTTACACCCTGTAAAACAGCAATTACATAGGTTTACCGTAAATTTTACCCTCTAGCTACCGAAAAGATCATCTTTTTACTACTATGCACGCCTTATTTATCACTAATGACTGCAACATTGATGGAAAAACACTCATTAAAAGAAGACTGGATAGCGATTCTCACGGGTACCTTTTTAGTAGCTCAAGGCGTTTTCTTTCTCCAATCCGCTAACCTTCTAACGGGAGGCACGACTGGATTGGCTCTGCTTATTAGCCAATTTACACCTTTTACCTTTGGTGTGCTGTACTTTTTAGCAAACAGTCCTTTTTACTTACTAGCATGGAAACGCTTCGGCCGTCATTTCGCCATTAATAGTGCCATTTCTGGCGCGTTGGTTTCTATCTTTGCCGATCATCTTTATTTGCTAATCTCGCTCGAATCGGTAAATGAAGTTTATTGCGCCGTCGCAGGCGGGCTTTTAATGGGGCTCGGTATGCTGATCCTATTCCGACATCGCTCCAGCTTGGGTGGCTTTAACGTGCTGTGTTTGTTTATCCAAGACAAATTTGGCATTTCAGTTGGCAAAAGCCAAATGGCAATCGATGCATGTATCCTGTTTGCTTCATTCTTCTTTGTCACACCAGAAGTGATTGGCCTTTCAATTTTGGGGGCGTTTGCACTCAATCTCGTGTTAGCGATGAACCACAAACCGCACCGCTATTCCGTGACCTACGGTTCATAAATTTTTGATAATGATTGAAGTGCGATTTATAAGATTTCGCGCTCCCATCGCTATATAATACTTCGCGATTTCCAAATAGATCGGTACGGTATGCGCGACTTTCTGCAACAAGCTAAACAGACTCACAGTTGTATTGCGATTGGAGAGCTGATCTATAACCCGAAGACACAGACCCTTCATCAAGATGCTATCGCGATTGATCTTGAACCTCGCACCATTGAATTATTAGAACTGCTGCTAACAAGCGTGGGACATCCGCTCTCTGCCGATACCATTATCGAAACCATTTGGCAGAGCAAATTCATCTCTAAGAATGTACTCACTAACCGCATTAGCACCTTACGTGCGCTGCTACAACAGCATCTCCCCGAGTACGATGCGACTAAGCTCTTGGTCACTTATCCTCGCAAAGGTTACTTTCTAAACCCAGCGAATATCCGTTTAGTGCCACCAGAGAAAAACCATCGACGTGCTATTACAGCTCAAGTTGCGAACCGTAAAAACTTCAAGCTAATTTTTGCTTATAGCTTGTGTGCCATACTTGCGGTATGTAGCATGACACTCGCAAGCTTGTTATGGCAACGCCAAGAAATCTCAACACAGCAAACACGTCATCAACTACTGATTCCCAAAGTCGAGCTACTACTCAACCGTGTCGATTCAATCGGCTCTCAGGCGCGAAAATACCGCATACTGGTCAAAGCCATCTTGCTGCAACAACAGGTCGAATATCCATACACCGACATCGCCAACCAAGATGCTCCCAGTTACTTTCTTGATCCTATCGGTCATACGCCATATTTCCCTGGCGCACGAAACATGCAGACCAGCGACTACGAGCTCAATATCGAGTTAAAAGACGGCGCAGAGCAAGGCATCTTGAAAGCGCAGATGAACCTTATTTATCCTGCGACGGGCAAGCTGGCGTTTCGCAATGAGTACACACTGCGTTTATCTGACCTACAATCGGATATTTTCCAAATGCACTCGGATGTCGCGCAATACTTCAATCTGCCTGCACCTTCGGCAAGTACGTGGCAGCTTTCGGGTGTTCACAAAAAAATGTTATTCGAGAATGCCTTTTCTAGCCAACCTCTCCGACAATCTGATGAGTTTGCGGCTATCACAACGGCAAGACATCTCGCCTTATACGAGCACGAACATCAAAAGCTGGAAGCGTATTTAACTCAAGTACAATCGTCGTTTGATGTTTTGCCAGATGAGCTGAGCCTCTGGTTAGGTCTATTGCATTTCAAATTAGGTAACTTAGACAGGGCAAAAGCTCTGTTAACGACACCAGATGGCGACTCACGCATCCAAAACGCACTGATTTATACCTTTGTGTCTCACATTGCTTATAAGCAGAACAAACTTGAACAGTTCCGTCTCAACTACATGGAATCACTGGTGGCGCTGCTGCGCGTTTTACCTTCCGAAACCTTGTTTGAACGTCTTTCTCAATCTGAATCAAAAGAGACTTGCCTCCAACCGTGGAAAACGTTGCATGTTAGTGTGACCGATCAAGAAATCATAAGCCGATGGAAAGCGCTCATTAACGAGTATTGCACTAACGTAGCCAACGAAATAACCCCAAATAAAACAAAGACCTAAATATAAAATTAAGCTTTCATTAACCCCTGTTAGCTTTTGTTTTTTGCCCTTTTTCTCTCACTGAACTTAGCATGCTCGCATTCAAGCAACGGCCCAACATGAAACGGCCTTATCAATCAGGAATGTAAACCATGCTAAACAAAATGACGCTTATCGCAGCAGCAACTCTGGCTCTTTACGGCTGTGGCGGAGGTTCGTCTTCTGGCAGTGCGAATCCAAACAAAGTGCCTCAAGAAAGTTTCGACGTCTCGATTCACAACTCAATCTTCGCTCCCACGCCAAGCACACAGCTAAACTACGCATTTAGCTTGGATGGCCAACCAGAAGGCGACATGAAACTGAGCTTCCAAGCGATGGGTCGCGAGCAAATATTGGCAGCATTGGCACAAATCCCAAACAGCGAGGCAATGGTCCAGTTGGTTAATGACTTGGTGAACTACGGCGCCGAACAGTTCTACTATTCAGACGAGCAGTACAACGACGACGAAGAGAGCAATACGCTTTACTTTGCAGGATCAGATGGTGCACTCCATGAAATCACTGACGCTTATTTCATTGGTCATCAGTTTATTGCCATGCTTATGCACAGCAGTCCGATTTTCCGCCTAAACGGTGACGACGTAAAAGAGAAAAGCCCGAATATTGACATCGGTGAAGAAACTATGTCTCTGCAAACCACTCTTACAGGCTACGCAGTTCACAACCTTCTAGACCGTTTTGAAGATCATGAGTGGGTACAAAACCTTCCTATGACAGCATCTTGCCAAGTGGTTTGGCAACAGCAAATCCGAGAGACTGGTGTGCGTAAAGCGTTCTCGATCTCAGGCAAGAAAATTGAAGCGGCATACCTGATGGAAGAGAACATCTACAACCTAAACTGTGATGATATGGAATCAATGGAGTTCGCCACTTCGGCAGAACGTTGGTTTAATCCGAGCTTAGGTCTGATTGAACAAATTGAACTGCTGAAAGTACAACAAGTACAAATCAATGAAGAGAAAGTGCAGCTAACAGCGATTGAAACAAAATAAGCTAGGATATCTCAATAAAAGAAGGCTTTGGGGAGCACACCAAAGCCTTCATCTCGAACATCAACCTTAGGGGGTGATGACACCCGAGTTTATTCTTCTATCAATAAAATACGAGTTTCGTAAGGTCGTAACACTTGATGGTTTGACGCGACTGTGCTCGCTGAGTTTTGATAGTTAGATAGCAAGTTTTTCGCTTTACTCATATCAAAACGTTCTGGCAGAACGCATTCCACCTCTTCTGCGTAGTAGTTAT
>NZ_JADDYG010000774.1:27333-34182 GCF_015163535.1 Vibrio sp. OPT46
CTGCTGAAAGTACAACAAGTACAAATCAACGAAGAGAAAGTGCAGCTAACAGCGATTGAAACAAAATAAGCTCGCATTTTTTATAGGTATCTCAATAAAAGAAGGCTTTGGGGAGCACACCAAAGCCTTCATCTCGAACATCAATCTTAGGGGTGATGACACCCGAGTTTATTCTTCTATCAATAAAATACGAGTTTCGTAAGGTCGTAACACTTGATGGTTTGACGCGACTGCGCTCGCTGAGTTTTGATAGTTAGATAGCAAGTTTTTCGCTTTACTCATATCAAAACGTTCTGGCAGAACGCATTCCACCTCTTCTGCGTAGTAGTTATTGATACACAGCAGCGTTTGCTTATCGTTCTGACGAGCGTAAGCGAAAATACGTTTGTGCTCTGGCAGCAGGTCCTCGTAACGGCCATCGGTGATAACTGGAACCTGTTTACGCAGTTCAATCAGACGCTTGTAAAAGTAGAACACCGAGTTCAAATCGGCAACCGCAGCTTCAGCATTGATTTCAGAGTAATTCTGCGCCACTTCAAGCCACGGCGTGCCCTCAGTAAAGCCCGCGTGTTTTGCACTGTTCCATTGCATTGGTGTACGTGAGTTATCACGCGACTTCTGTGCCAAGATCGCCATCATATCGTCATGAGATACACCATCACGGTTGACCATGATGTCGTACATGTTAGTACTTTCAACATCACGATATTGGCTGATTTCGGTATAACCCGGGTTGGTCATGCCGATCTCTTCCCCCTGGTAAACATAAGGTGTGCCTTGCATCATGTGCACTGATGCCGCAAGCATCTTGGCAGATTCAACACGGTATTGCTCGTCGTTACCTAATCGGCTCACAACGCGTGGCTGGTCGTGGTTACACCAGAACAGCGCCCCCCACCCTTTGCCATTTAAGCCCGTTTGCCAATGATTGAAGATCTGTTTTAACTGAATGAAATCAAACGGCGCTTTGGTCCATTTTTCACCATTTGGATAATCGACTTTCAGATGATGGAAGTTGAACACCATGGATAGCTCTTTGCCGTCTAGCGAAGAATATTGCTGGCAGTGATCTAGTGTGGTGGAAGACATTTCACCCACTGTTACGCTGCCGTATTTTTGAAACACAGATTCGCTAATCTCTTGAAGGTATTCGTGCACACGTGGACCATCCGTGTAGAAACGACGACCATCACCAATATCGTCACTTGGAAAATCTTGCTGCTTGGAAATCAGGTTGATAACGTCGAGACGGAAACCATCGACACCTTTGTCTGCCCAGAAGCTGATGACTTCTTTCACTTCTTCACGCACTACTGGGTTTTCCCAGTTTAAGTCCGCTTGCTCTTTAGCAAAAAGGTGCAAATAGTACTGGCCTGTTTTTTCATCCAGCGCCCAAGCGTTACCACCAAACTTAGATTGCCAGTTGTTTGGTTCTACACCATCTACCGGATCTTTCCAAATGTAGTAATCACGGTATGGGCTGTTTTTATCACCCAGTGCGGATTGGAACCACTTGTGTTCTGTCGACGTGTGGTTCACTACAATGTCCATGATAATACGAATGCCCAACTGATGCGCTTCTGCTAGCAAAGTATCGAAATCTTCCATAGTGCCGAACTCAGGGTTGATCGAGTAGTAATCGGATATGTCATAACCGTTGTCGATCATTGGTGATTGGTAAACCGGCGTCAGCCAAATCGCATCCACACCAAGATGCTTAAGATAATCCAGCTTAGAAATGATCCCTTTGATGTCGCCCGTGCCTTTACTGCCACTGTCACAAAAGCTTTTTGGGTAAATTTGATAGATGGTTGCGGTTTTCCACCAGCTCTCATCATGCTTGGTCATAGCCATTTCTAACACTCACTTACCAGTAATCGGAAACTTAAAATTTGAAAAGAAAAATAGGAGGAGGCAGCCAAGTCACTGCCTCAAATAGAATTACGCGTTTGCAGGCTCAAGCTCACCTTTGGCTTGTGCACGCTTATAAAGAATTAACGTTAATGCAGCAGGTACCAGCATTGCGACTAACATAGCCAAAGCAAAAATGCCCCAGAACTGCGGTTGGATAGATAAGATGCCCGGCAAACCGCCCACACCGATACCGTTCGCCATTACGCCCGCACTACCACAAATAGCAGCAGCACACGCACTACCGATCATCGCGCTCAGCATTGGGAACTTGTATTTCAAGTTGATGCCGTACATCGCCGGCTCGGTCACACCAAGGTAAGCAGAGATAGCCGCAGGTACTGAGATATCACGCTCGCCATGTTTTTTACTGATGATAATGATGCCGACGACCGCAGACGCTTGAGCAATATTTGAAAGCGCAATCAGAGGCCAAATTGGCGTGCCGCCTAGCTCTTGCATTAATTGAAGGTCAACCGCGTTGGTGGTGTGGTGAATACCAGTAATGACCAATGGCGCGTATAGGAAGCCGAAGATGGTTGAGCCAATCATTGCGAAGTCACCCGTCATGGCTGCTTTTGCTGCGAAAGCAACGCCGTCACCCAACATACGACCGAATGGACCAATGATAGAGTGCGCAAGAATCACAGACACAATGATTGAGACAAACGGCACGACCACTAGGTAAAGGTAAGACGGAATGATGCGTTTTAAGTTGGTTTCAATAAACGCCAGAGCCATACCAGCAAGCATTGCTGGAATCACTTGCGCCTGATAGCCCACTTTTTCGATGGCGAATAAGCCAAAATCCCACACTTCGGGTACTTGCTTACCAATCAGGTAGGCGTTCATCAACTGCGGCGAAACCAATGTTACACCAAGCGTGATACCCAGAATCGGAGTACCGCCGAGCTTTTTCACTGTCGACCAACACACGCCAACTGGTAGGAAGAAGAAGATCGCCTCACCAATCAGCCATAAGAAAGAGTGTACCGTTGCCCAAAACTGGCTGATTTCCGTTAGCGTTTGACCATCAAACATCTTGATGTCGCCAATCACGTTACGGAAACCAAGGATCAGACCACCGGTGATGATCGCTGGTAGCAGTGGTACAAAGATTTCTGCAAGGTGGGAAATACCACGCTCAACGATATTCATGTTTTGACGAGCAGCGTTCTTCGCTTCGTCTTTGCTGGCTTCACTTTTACCCGTCAGTCCGATCAGTACCTTGTAAACTTCATCCACTTCAGTACCGATAACCACTTGGAACTGGCCTGCGTTGGTAAAACAGCCCTTCACCATCGGTAATGTTTCTAACTGTTTCGTATCTGCTTTGTCCGTATCATTTAGAACAAAACGCAAGCGAGTTAAACAGTGACTTACACTGGCAATGTTGTCCGGCCCCCCGACCAGCTCAATAAGACGCTCCACGTCTTTACGCGCAATCTTACTCATAACTTTGTCCACCCTGTATTGGATACATTCGATTCATCATTTTGTTTTTATAAATGGGAACATTCCCATTTCTTAATTTTAATATTGCCATTCGAAGACAAAAAACAAAATGGGAACAGTCCCATTAATTGAGAGTGATCACAGTATAATTTTAGAGCAGATCGTTTTAGTGTGGGTCAATAAACGATAGGCTGTTGAGTAAAGTGAACCACTTCCTCATCGCCATTTAATTGATTGATCAGCATGTTAGCGGACTTCTCACCTGCAAGGGTATAACCGGGGTCGACACTAAATACTTTAGGGAAAAGGAAAGAGAGCAATTCATTACCACCAACACCTGTCACAACCACATCTTCACGGCCTAACTCTTGAAGACGCTTAATCACGCCCAACGCGATGGTGTCACTGGCGCACACGATGGCCTGAGTGTCAGATTGAAGGACTTTGTCTACCAACTGATAAGCACTTTCATGGCTCAACTTACCCGTCTGGAAACAAGGTGTAATTTGTTTGCGTTGACACCAAGCTTTATAAGCATTTAGACGAGCTAAGCCAGTGGTTTTGTCTTCAGGGTCAACACCAATATAAGCAATGCGAGATAAAGATTGCTGCTCAAGATGAGACAAAGCCATGTCTATCACACCTTGGTTGTCGTAGTTGATCGAAGAAACCATTTGCGTGTCCATCGCGATCACGACGATACGATTACCCCACTCCGCCAATGCTCGCTCATCACATCCAGTAAAACCAAACACGATCACCCCATCGACGTTGCGACGTCTAAGCACATCCAAATGCTCATTGGTTTTATCGCGATCGAATTGGCTCTCCATGATCACCGCATCATAACCAGCGGAATACAAAGCATTGAGCATGGTACCAACGGCGCGATTTTCTGATGGTGAGTCTAAACGGGAGATGATAACCCCAATGACTTTTTGGCTGCCACCACGCATCGACTGCGCCGACTTTGATGGGACGTAGCCTGATTCACGAATGATTTGCTCTACCTTCTCTCGCGTTTGGGGTTTCACTTTTGGATCGTTAGTAAGCACACGGCTTACTGTCGATTTGCCCACGCCTGCCAATTTTGCGATATCAAGAATGGTGAGTTTTTTGCTCATAAGTGTTCAGATTAAAAGAAGGAATCAAACAAAAGGGAAGCAGTGGCTTCCCTTATCTCAGTCAGTAATGAATATTACTTGTTTAAGTACGCAGGCACATCTGCAATGCTATCCAATACTACCGTTGCAATGGCTTCGCCCTGTTCCGTTACTGGCTTACCAGTGCGAACCAAAATCTTAGTGCCAACGCCTGCCGCTTCTGCTGCCATCATGTCTTCAGCTTTATCGCCGATCATCACAGATTTCTCCATGTCGATCTTCAAGAAGTCACGCGCAGAAATGAACATACCTGGTTTTGGCTTACGGCACTCACAATCTTGCTTGTACTCGCCAATGCCATGTTCTGGATGATGTGGACAGTAATAGATACCATCGAACTCAACACCATTATCAGCAAAGTTCCAATCCATCCATTGAGTCAGAGACAAGAAACGGTCTTCACTGAATTTACCGCGTGCGATGCCCGATTGATTCGTCACTAACACTAGAAGGTAGCCTTTATCTTTTAGCGCTTTCGTCGCTTCAAATACACCATCAATGTACTCAAAATCATGTTCGTCATGAACGTAGCCGTGGTCAACGTTTATCACGCCATCACGATCGATAAAAACAGCAGGTTTTGCCAAAACGTATTTCTCTATTAACTCGGTTTAATCAGATTATTACATACCTTATAAACTTCAACACTATCTAATTCATTCTAGGCCTCGACAAAACGGTTGATTTGTTGGGCAAGAATCGGTAAATCTGAGGGTGCCCTGCCGTCTACCTCCTCCTTTCTATCTATACATCTCCGTTTCGAAACAGAACATCCATACATTTAGACGTCTAGACGTAAAAATATCTATTGACTTCATTCTGCTTAACCCATAGCATCAACTGAAAATTGAGATAAAGCTCAACATTAAGTTCTGTCAAAGGCCGTTTTTGACAGCGAAGTTCCCCGTATCTTTGGGCAGGTTGAAACATGATAGAAATAAAAAACGTCAATAAAGTGTTCTACCAAGGCAGTAAGGAAATCCTTGCCCTGAAAGACATTAACCTACACATCGACAAAGGCACCATCTTTGGTGTTATCGGTTCATCAGGTGCTGGTAAAAGTACGCTGATTCGCTGCGTAAACATGTTAGAAGCGCCGACCTCTGGTTCCATCATCGTTGATGGTGTGGATCTAACCAAACTCAGCAAAAAACAACTAGTCGAAACACGCCGTAACATTGGCATGATCTTCCAGCACTTTAACCTGCTTTCGTCTCGTACTGTGTTTGATAATGTAGCACTGCCACTAGAACTGGCAGGTAAAGACAAATCGCAAATCACAACAAAAGTAACTGAGTTGCTAAAGCTTGTAGGCTTAGCCGACAAACACGAGAGCTACCCATCTAACTTAAGTGGCGGCCAAAAACAGCGTGTGGCAATTGCTCGTGCATTGGCATCCGATCCTAGCGTGCTGCTTTGTGATGAGGCCACTAGTGCGCTAGACCCGGCAACAACTCAATCTATCCTTGAGTTATTGAAAGAGATCAACCGCAAACTCAACATCACGATTTTACTTATCACTCACGAAATGGAAGTCGTAAAAAGTATCTGTCACGAAGTAGCAATCATCGGTGGTGGTGAGCTGGTGGAAAAAGGCACCGTTGGCGATATTTTTGCGCACCCTAAGACAGAGCTAGCGCACCAATTCATTCGCTCAACGCTGGATCTTTCCATTCCTGAAGATTACCAAGCTCGTCTGCAAGCAGAGCGTGTTGATGGCAGCTACCCGTTGGTTCGCTTAGAGTTTACTGGCGCAACCGTCGATGCACCGTTAATGTCGCAAATTTCTCGTAAATACAATATTGATGTGAGTATTTTGAGTTCCGACCTTGATTACGCTGGTGGCGTGAAATTCGGCATGATGGTCGCAGAGCTATTTGGTAACGAAGAAGATGACAACGCAGCTCTTGAATACCTGCGTAAGCACAACGTAAAAGTAGAGGTACTTGGTTATGTCCTTTAATACGATTTCTGAATGGCTGAGCTTAAACAGCAAACTACTTTTAGGTGCAACGTGGGAAACGCTTTACATGGTTGCGGTTGCCGGATTAGTCGGCTTTGCTGTGGGTATTCCATTAGGCGTAATCCTCCATATTACTAAGAAAGGCGGCCTACTTGAAAACACCAAACTAAATAGCGGCTTAGGCGCTATCGTTAACATTGGTCGTTCTGTGCCATTCCTCGTACTGATGGTTGCGATTATTCCAGTGACAAAAATGCTAGTTGGAACCTTTATCGGTACAACCGCAGCAATCGTCCCACTGACTATTGGCGCCATTCCTTTTGTCGCTCGTCTTATTGAAGGTGCTTTATTAGAAGT
>NZ_JADDYG010000774.1:34387-63357 GCF_015163535.1 Vibrio sp. OPT46
ACTGTCGTGATGTTGATTGTTCTAGTACAGATTATTCAGTCTATCGGTGACGCAGTGGTGCGCCGTGTAGACCACAGATAAGTATCAAAAATACAAATTATAAGGAGATAAAGATGAAATTTAGCCTTAAAGGTCTTTTGACTGTAGCAACGGCTGCCTCTGCTCTTGCTCTAGCGGGTTGCGGCGACAAAGAAGTAGACGTAAACAAAGTAAAAGTTGGCGTTATTGCTGGTGCTGAAGCACAAGTAGCCGAAGTTGCCGCTAAAGTAGCAAAAGAGAAATACAACCTAGACGTTGAGCTAGTAACATTTACCGATTACGTAACACCAAACGCCGCTCTGGATGATGGTTCAGTAGACGCGAATGCGTTCCAACACAAACCATACCTAGATCAACAAGTGAAAGACCGCGGCTACAAACTGGCTATCGCGGGTAACTCATTCGTTTACCCTATTGCTGGTTACTCAAAGCAAGTAAAATCAATTGATGAAATTCAAGATGGCGCACGCATCGCAGTACCAAACGACCCAACTAACCTAGGTCGCTCACTACTGCTTCTTGAGCAACAAGGTTTGATTACGCTACGTGATGGCGTTGGTCTACTCGCTACAGTACGTGACATCGTAGGCAACCCTAAAAATATCGAAATCATTGAACTAGAAGCCCCACAGCTTCCGCGTTCATTGGATGACGTAACGCTATCTATCATCAACACCACTTACGCAAGCTCTATCGACCTATCGCCAGAGCGTGACGGCGTGTTCGTTGAAGATAAAGACTCACCATACGTAAACCTAATTGTCGCTCGCGAAGAAAATGTTAATGCGCAAAACGTACAAAACTTCGTAAAAGCTTACCAAACGGAAGAAGTTTACGAAGCGGCAAAAGAACTGTTCAAAGGCGGTGTTGTGAAAGGTTGGTAATCCCACTTTTCAAAACATGACTGAAAACAACGTTCTAAACACAAAAGGGCTGATGTGAAAACATCAGCCCTTTCTATTTGTCTATCTACCCATTTAAGTAGCTTCAATTCGCTACTTAAGATGGTCCCAAGAGATATTCGACACGATTCGGCAGTCATCACACTTAAAATGAAATATGTCATGTAGTGGCTCATCGAGTAGCCACTCGCCATCGCATTTTGGACACTTGCGCGCTTTCTCGCTCTCCAGCGACTGACCACCGACACGATACTGGTAATAGTACGTAGGGATCTTCGTGATGTATTCGATACGGCCACGTAAGTCCCAACCTCGGCGAAACAGCACACTATCCACATCGCAAATTTCGTGCAGCGCCGCATGTTCCGCTCGGCAACCCCCTGCCATTTGGATTTCATCACACGCTTGCCACTCAGTCTGCCACTTAATGACGGCTTTATGGTCTCCATTAAGTGTTGGCTCATTACGATACAAAGGAATTGGCAACAGGGTTTCACCACTTCGCAAAGGCGAACACGTATGAACATAAGTCGTGTACAACACTTGCCAGCTAGGTGTCTCTTTTTCGGCTGCTTGTTCTGAATTCAAATCACGCCCCAGCATACGCATTTTCGGAGCAAGCAAAGACGCATCCGACAAACGGTTCATGCACACTTTGACGAAATCTGAGTGATAACGTGGATGCAAGCTGTCTTGTTCTGGGCAAACAACACGAACGAAAAATTCACCTTCTCCCATCACTATCGGAAATTCACGACCTAATACTTGGCCGTTGTAACGCAGAGCATCCATCAAGCCATTAATGGCTTTGTCTACCGCGCTGACGGTGGTGTTATCAAAACACTCAAACTGCAACTCAACAACATACATACTTAGACGGCAGCCTCTAACTTATTCAAGAACTCAACCAATGAATCTGCCAATACATCACGTTTAGAGGTACCCAAACGCTCTAGAATCACATTGCCAGTGAGGTTACAAATAGAAATCACATCCATTTCCTCATCTGTCGCTGCGATAAATACTGTTGGTTTAAGTTTCAAGCGGCGCTGCGTCACCAAATGACCAAGAATATTTTCTTGTAGACGCACGAAATCGTCATCGCTCCAGACTTGCAGCAGCGTCAACGAATTACCTTGCCAAGTTGCCTCCATATCGGCGCAGTATTGAGAACCATAAAAGGCTTTAACATCATCTTGCAGTGACAACTCAATCGCATTTTCCACATTGGTGAAATCGGCCATTTCATCACGTGCGACCGCTTTCCAAAGCACCTTTCCATCACGCTTCTCTTCGACACAAGGAGAAACAAGCTCTGCAAGCTCTTCACTGCTTGGCAACTCATTATATTTAGCTTGCCAAGCTTGTTGGTAGCGCAGGCTGAACTCTTGTAGCGCCTGAGTAACGTTTTGGGTCATGAAGGTCTCCTCATTCCTTATTTATCAGATAGCCGTGTTTGCCGGATGGCAATTGACCAGCGGATTCAGTAAAATTCTCGCCATTCTAATCGAAAACGACCACAAAGTATGAGCAAATATTCTGACGCTAAAGAGCTTGCTGGCCTAACACTAGGTAAAAAGACCGAGTATGCGAACCAGTATGACCCAAGCTTGCTGCAACCAGTCCCTCGCAGCCTGAACCGAGATGACCTTCAGTTAGGCGATACTCTGCCTTTCATGGGGCACGACATTTGGACGCTGTATGAACTGTCTTGGTTAAATAGTAAAGGTTTACCACAAGTGGCCGTTGGCGAAGTATACATTCCAGCCACCAGCGCAAACTTGATTGAATCGAAGTCTTTCAAACTGTACTTAAACAGCTATAACCAAACCCGCTTTGCAAGCTGGGAAGAAGTGACTGAGCGTTTAACACAAGACCTGTCTGAATGCGCAGGTGAAAAGGTGCTGGTTGAGGTGAATCCAGTGACCCACTATACCAATCAACCTATCGTAACAATGGACGGTGAATGTATTGATGACCAAGACATTAACATCACCAGTTACGATTTCGATGCCGATTTGCTTGAAGGTGCGGCAGGTGAAGTACAAGTTGAAGAGGTGCTACATAGCCACCTATTGAAATCAAACTGTTTGATCACCAACCAGCCAGACTGGGGCAGCGTAGAAATTCGCTACAAAGGCGCAAAAATAGATCGTGAGAAGCTGTTACGTTACTTAGTGTCTTTCCGCGAGCACAATGAGTTCCACGAACAGTGTGTAGAGCGTATTTTTACGGATCTAATGAAATACTGCCAACCAAGCAAACTGACCGTATTTGCCCGCTATACGCGTCGTGGTGGCTTGGATATCAACCCTTACCGCTCAACGGAACAAGATAAGCCAGCTCACAATCACCGTATGGCTCGTCAGTAAGCGCATAGGCAACAGAAATAAGTTCGGCAATCTAAAGGGTTGCCGGACGTTTTTATTGTCCAGGCATGTTACTATATCAAATGGCTTCAACCCGCATTTAAACGGCTAATTGAGGCTTTTCGCCGTTATCGCCATATCTAAAAACAGTTCGAGGGAACGAAAGGATGTTTTGGGACAGTTCGCGTCTATTCAAGTTGATTGGCTTTCTTTGCTTGCTGTTTGTACAGCCACTTCATGCAACCATTTTATCGTCCGCGTTACTCAACGAAGCACAACAATTGGCGGAAATAGAGCCATCACAAGCAAAACAAGCGGCAACCAACTATTTGTCACAGCGTGAACTAACAGAACGCAAAGAAAGTGACAGCCCTTCAGCCATGTCTCGCGACGAAACAGATCGTAGCGTTCGCACACCAAGCAGCACCATCGAAGCGCACAAGATTATCGCTCAGGCAGATTACGCCATGGGTAATGTTCGTTCGGCTATCGAGCACCTAAATAAAGCGGAACGCTTAGCGCAAGAATATCAATTGCCGTACATGGACTTAGATCTCCAGCTGATGCGCAACCAAATGATTTGGATGTACGACGAAAACTACTCAAAAGCGGAAGACACGCTTAACCAAATTGAACAACAGCTCGATGAAGCCGATGCCGTATTACAACGCACCGACAGCGTTCGCTACCGACTAGTGATGCAAAGAGCACTCCTCGCTTCACATAGTGGCGATATCATTAAAGCGGAAAACTTGTACTCTGAAGCAAAGACCATGCTTGACGATAGCCGCTCTGAGTTAGCCTTGATCGACTACTACACTGCCGTCGGCGAGTTTTACCTCAATAGCAAGAAGTACAATTTGGCTTTGTCAGAACTGCTATACGGTTATTGGCAATCTATTGAAAGTAACAGTGGTGCAAGATTAGCAAAAGTGAATCGCCTTTTGGCTAGGCTCTTCCAGGAGCGACGAGTGTACGACAAAGCGATCGAATACTTATCTCAAGCCGCAGATTTTTATGACTCTTACCCTAGCTCTCCGATCCTAGCGGACGTCCTAGAGCAAATGGGCGACATCTACTTTTATCAGGGTAAGTTTAACCTTGCATTAGTGCATTACTTCAACGTGCTTGACCATGAAAGTACCAGTAAGAACATCAATAGAATCATTAAAATTCGCTTAAGCTTGGCGGCTACCTACCTACAACTCTATAACTACGCGCTAGCAGAGCAGTACTTAGACCGCTCTAAAGAGCTTTTAGAATACACCAATATTCCTAAGCTTGAAGCAAAGGCTGCCCTGCTTCAGTCAGGTCTGGCTTATCATCAAAATGACAGTAAAGACGTCATTACTAATGCTAAGCTGGCGTTAGCACTTGCTGAAAAGTCACCTGAAAATAACAACTTCATTAAGCAGCAGTCATACCGTTTACTTGGGTTGGGTTACGAGCAGGCAGGCGAATACAAACTTTCTCTGCAAGCTTATAAAAAATACACCAACCTCGTTCGTCTAGAACAAAAGCAGCTTAACCAAATCAGTGAAGATGCGTTCCGTCAGCAAAAAGAATTTGCCGAACAAACCATCCATTACATCGGTCAATCAGAACGCTTAGAGCAAGTGGAAAGAGAGCATCGTAAATTCCAGAAAATCTCATTTGCATTGTTTATTACTGTATTGGTCATGTTTTTGTTCATTATGCGCCGCGGTGTCATTATGCAGCGCCAAGCAAGTGAAATCGAAAAACTGCGTAACGACCTCTTCACCCACTCTCGCTCTCGTTTACGTAACTTGCGTATGCTGAACGTTAAGCTGTCTCGCTCATTGAAAAAGTCGAGCGAAACTTTCGAGCAATGGCAAATGGGTGAATTGATCCACGAACCACTTAATGATCGCCTACGCTTTGTTATGATCGATTTACCATTCTTGCGAAGCATGTACGTCCATAATGGTTATAAGGCAGGTCTAGAACTAGAACGTGCATTTGGCGATTTCCTTGCGGAAAAAATAGAAAAACCGTCGCGTCTTTACCATTTCTCAGATGCGAACTTACTCTATATAGAACCGAACGCTGACCGTGATGCTTCTGCCGAAGTCATGTTCGAAAAATTCCAGACTTGGGTGGATGAGTTCGCACAGCAGCACAACGTCAATCGTATTATTCGTATGGGCATCAGCGATTATCCGTTCTTACCCCGAGCCTACACTGCAATTAACGATGAGGAATTACTCGATCTGTTGTTGCTTGCGACTCACATCGCACGAGAAGTCAGCTTGAAGGATAAGCAAAGCCACTGGGTGTTCTTAAAAGCCATCGATAATGCGCCTGCTGCTAGCTTTGCAACAGGTAACATAAGAACTGCCTGTCAACATGCCATTAGCCAAGGCCTGATCAAGATCCATTCGTCCTACAAGAATGAGGACGACATCAAGAAAATATTAAAAAATGGATAATTAAACGCCTGTTGAACGTAATAACTAATGACGCTATAAAGTTTTTTGTTATTATCAGATAATTGTCAGTAGTACATGGACTTAACCGTAGTCACTTCATGGGAATCTTGGAATCCGATATTCAGTCGCAGCTGCATCAGCTGAGTTGTCAACTTGACCAACTCAGACTGACTCATCGTGATACTTCACTCAAATTCAAACGTGAACAACAAGTTCTTAAACGCGTTGTGGCATCATTGTCTTCAGCTTGCCAGGGTTCGAATACTCAGGTATCCAACTACCTATTTGAAATCCAACAAGAGCTGCAACATCAAAAAGATATCAGCACTCTTATCCCGCGTTTAGCGGTATTAGAGAGGATGCTCAAACAGCAGTCGAAGACGATGGATAAACAGAACGGTTACCTTGACGAACAAATCAAGCACAGTGGTGAAACACTGCAACGTGTCACGGGCTTACCTGCGCAGTTAAAACGTGAACTACGGAACCTGATGAGTTTCTCTGAAGTTCACGCCAGCAATAAAGCTGATCAAGCCACTAAGCTACTGAGTATTTACGAACGCGCTCTGAAAATCATCACGTCTAATTCACGTCTACATCTTAGTGAATTTGAAAACAATCCCGACAGATCTCAGCTTGAGTGCTTAGCCAGCGACCTCCAACATACTATTACAGAGCTGGATTTCGAGGGAGAATCAGGCGATAGATTGCTGGATATTCGCGCTAAGTTGCTCCTTGGCGTGAGTGCCGAGTCTCTCATTGAGCTTACGCTCTCAACGCTGAAATTGGTTGTCGAAGCAACAAAGTTCGAGCGCGAGGCGTCTAGCCAATTCCTTGATCAGCTGAACACTTCTCTCGCAAGTAACCTAAAAACCGTTCATCAGAACGTCGACCAGCATCATACCTACTTTGAACACCGCCAAGAGCTCAACACAGAAATGAACAGCTTGGTTGAATTAAGCCAAAAGTCACTTAATCAAGCTCAAGATATCGCGGTTGTGAAAAAAGAAATCACGCCTCTTCTCGAAAAAATGGCGTCGCTGACAGAGCGACTGAAAATGACGGAAGAGCGAGAGCAAGCGCTGCAAGAGCGGTTAAGTTACAGTAAGAACCAACTCGAAGCGGTATTTGAAACTACGCAAGATTATCGTCGACGCTTAGATGACCAAGCTCAGCGTATGTTGCTCGACCCGCTGACTAAAGTTTATAACCGCACTGCATTTAACGATCGACTAGAGCTAGAGTATCGCCGTTGGATTCGCTCTCAGCAAAACCTTCGTGTTGTGCTGTTTGATGTAGACAACTTCAAAGCGGTGAATGATAGCTATGGTTATACGGCTGGCGATAAAGCGCTGAAGATCATCGCTCGTACTATTAACAAGCGCGTATCAGAAACGGAAACAGTAGCTCGCTTTGGTGGCGAGGAGTTTATTCTACTCGTCCCGGAACAATCTGAAGAATACACACTGGATCTGATTAAGCATATCCAGCGTGATATTAGCCAATTACCCTTTAAGTTCCGTGAGCAAAATATCATGATTACCTTAGCTGCTGTATCGACGTCTTTCAAAGAGTCCGATACGCCAGAGTATGTGCTCGATCGTCTTGGCAAGATGCTTGCGGACGCTAAAAAACGTGGAACAAACCAGCTTAACTGGAGCTAATATTCGTACAAAAAGCGAGCAAACAAACCAAATTTGGTGCAATCTACGCTTTATAACCACCCATTTTCAACGAGTTATCACATTTCTTCCCTTTTAGTCTGCTAAGCTGTAAAAACCCAAGTCACTTCAAGATGATGTATTTATAAAAGGCAAATGTATCATCTTGAGGTTGCTTGGGAGTTGATAACCATAAAACCAAATCGGCCAACTACCTTTCATCAAACCATACGTATAACACCAAAAAGGTAAGTTGGTACTTTCCCTCAAATTAATGCAACACAAGGAGGCGTTATGATTACCCATATAAGCCCCGCTGGTAGCATGGACTTGCTATCTCAACTAGAAGTAGAGCGCTTAAAGAACACAGCCTCGAGTGAACTTTATCAGCTGTACCGTAATTGCACATTAGCGGTGTTGAACTCCGGTAGCCATACCGATAACTCGAAAGAACTGCTCGATAAATACCAATCGTTTGATGTCAACGTCGTGCGTCGTGAGCGTGGTATTAAGCTTGAGCTGACTAATCCGCCAGAGCACGCTTTTGTTGACGGCGAAATAATTAAAGGTATCCAAGAGCATCTGTTCTCCGTATTGCGTGATATCGTTTACGTAAACATGCATTTGGCAGACGCCCAGCGGCTCAACCTTACTAACCCAATTCACATTACGAACCTCGTGTTCGGCATTCTTCGTAATGCCAGAGCATTAACTCCAGGTATCGCACCGAATCTTGTCGTATGTTGGGGTGGTCACTCTATCAATGGAGTGGAGTATCAGTACACACGTGAAGTGGGTAACGAACTGGGCCTGCGTGAACTTAACATCTGCACAGGTTGCGGCCCTGGTGCAATGGAAGGGCCGATGAAAGGTGCAGCAATTGGGCACGCAAAGCAACGTTATACTCAGCAACGTTATCTTGGTTTAACCGAACCCTCGATTATTGCGGCCGAGCCACCAAACCCAATAGTAAATGAGCTGGTCATCATGCCCGACATCGAAAAGCGCTTGGAAGCTTTCGTCCGTATGGCTCATGGTATCGTTATTTTCCCAGGTGGCCCGGGCACAGCGGAAGAGCTACTGTACATTCTTGGCATCATGATGCACCCGGATAACGCCGATCAGCCAATGCCTATCGTATTAACAGGACCAAAAGAGAGTGAAGAGTACTTCCGCTCTATTGATGAGTTCATTCGCGACACACTTGGTGAGGAAGGGCAAAAGCACTACGAGATCATCATTGACGACCCGGCAGAAGTCGCTCGTATTATGAAACGCTCCATGGACTCGGTACGCCTTCACCGAAAAGAGAAAGGCGATGCGTACAGCTTTAACTGGTCATTGAAAATTGAGCCAAACTTCCAACTGCCATTTGAACCTACTCATGAGTCGATGGAACAATTGGATTTAAGCCTAGATCAAGAACCGCAAGTTTTAGCGGCCAACTTGCGTCAAGCCTTCTCTGGCATAGTGGCAGGTAACGTAAAGGCTGAAGGTATTCGAGAAATAGAACGTAGAGGGCCTTTCACCATTCATGGCGACGCAGTCCTCATGAAAAAACTCGATAAGTTGCTAAAAGACTTTGTCGAACAGCACCGAATGAAATTACCTGGCGGTTCAGACTACGAACCGTGTTATCGAATCGCTCACCCGGAAATTGGTGGTCGATAGTCAGGCTAGCATTCGTTACACTAGGGGCATTACGCCCCTTTTTTATTGCTAAGTCATTATGTCTATTCATCTTGTTATCATTGATGCCCTAAACCTGATCCGCCGAGTGCACTCAGCACAACCAGATCCAACCGACATAGCAAGAACCATAAGCACAACGCAAAGAACCCTAACTCGCATTATGTCAGAAGCCAACCCGACACACATCATCGCAGTTTTTGATCACCACGAACAAGACAGAGGTTGGCGCGCTGAAATTCTCCCTGACTATAAGCAAAACCGAAAACCAATGCCTCAGCCACTACTGCAAGGGTTAGATGCGATTCAACAAACGTGGTGGGAGCAAGGTATTGATTCATTGCTGTCTGAAGGCGATGAAGCAGATGATTTGGTTGCTACACTCGCAACGAAAGTGGCCAGCCATGGTGAAAAGGTCACCATCGTTTCGACTGACAAAGGTTACTGCCAGCTGCTTTCCCCTACCCTACAAATCCGTGATTATTTCCAACATCGTTGGTTAGATGAACCATTTATCGAAAAAGAGTTCGGCGTAAAACCAAGTCAACTAGCGGATTACTGGGGATTAACAGGGATAAGCTCTAGCCAGGTTCCGGGCGTACCTGGAATTGGCCCGAAAGCAGCGAAAGAGATTCTCACTCAGTTTGAGAGTATTGAAGCTGCCTACGCTAGTGAAGACCTCGTACCGAAATACCGTAAAAAATTGGACGAGCACATTGAGTCTGCTCGTTTATGTAAACGCGTCGCCGCTTTAAAGTGCGATATCGAACTAGGCTTTAACTTGCAAGATATTCGCTTTTTAGGGCCAAACAAAGCGAAGTAGTGCCCGATGGAAGTTTCACACCATGAAATCCGGCAGATATTAAAAAAGCGCCATTTGAAGGCGCTTTTTCTATTCTAATCACTATTCCCAAAAGACTCGGGGAATAAAGTTAGTAAGGTGAAATATTCGACAGACATTGGATATGAATCGTGATCTCTTCACGATCATGATACAAATGTTTAGCTTGTAGCTTGAACTTTACCTTATTATCAATGAGGAACTGCTTCAGATTTTCAAGGTCTTGCAGCACTTCGTCATAACGCCCTTTCATTGGCAGCTTAAGGTTAAAGATGGCCTCTTTTGCCCAACCTTTTAACAGCCACTGTCCCATCAGGTGAGCAACACGAGCTGGCTTTTCCACCATGTCACAAACAATCCATGTTACGTTCTTGCGGTCTGGTTCGAACTTAAAACCATCCACCATATGGTGCTTGATCTGGCCAGTTTCCATCAAACTGTCTGCCATCATGCCGTTATCTACGCAGTGAACGAACATTGAGCGCTTCACTAATTGGTACGTCCAACCGCCTGGACATGCACCTAAATCCACACCCCACATACCTGGTGCCAAACGCTCATCCCACTCTTCACGTGGAATAAAGACATGAAATGCTTCTTCCAGTTTAAGTGTTGAACGACTTGGAGCGTCTGCTGGGAATTTAAGGCGAGGGATACCCATGAAGAACTGTGAGTTGTTGTCAGTGTAAGAGTAACCAACGTAACAGTGGCCAGGCTCAACAAAGCAAATGTGCAGTACTGGTTTTTTCGCGTTATCTTTGTTCAGCATTAAGCCTTTGCCGCGCAACGCTTGACGCATTGGGACGGTAAACTTACGGCAGAATTTCAGTAGCTCTTTCGCTTCATTTGTATCTGGCGTTTCAATTCTCAAATCACCACAACGAGGGAATGCTTCAATGTCTGCTAGTTCATTCAAAATTGGACTAATGCGGTCATCACTTGGCAACGATTGAAACTCAGCTGCTACCGCAAACATTTGTCGAGCAAAAATTAAAGACTTAAAGTCTAAACCTCTCGCAAGTTTGTCGGCATCTCCATCTTGGTAACACTCGAAGACAACATAACCTGAGTTTCTCTTCACACGAGGGAAGCCATACACTTCCAACTGTGTCGCTTTGTCCTGAATTTCACCAGCACACTCTTTCTCAAAGCCAGAACGGCAATAGAGCATTAGTTGTTTCACTTGGAGACCTCTTTGATATTGAACGCAGCAAAAAAGAACAGACACCAACCAATCATGAACAGTAATCCTCCCACAGGAGTAATTGGCCCAAACCACTTAATGCCCGTCAGCGCCAGCGCGTAAAGACTGCCGCTAAAACAAAAGATGCCGATAATAAAGCAAATCGCCGCAATGAAAAAATATTTTTGTGCTTTTTGTCCCAAATTGAGCAGAAGCAGAATGGCACAAAACACAATCGCCAACGTGTGAATAAATTGATACAGAACTCCGGTCTCAAACACACCGAGCAAATAAGGGGCCAGTGTCGCTTTTAGCCCATGAGCAGCAAATGCTCCAAGAGCGACCGAAATCAGCCCAGACAGAGCAGAGAATGAGAGTAACCACTTACTTTTCACTGTACACCTCTTTTATAAACGCCGCTAACTGCTCTATCGCGAGTGCAATGTTACCCACTTCAGTATGACCTGAGATCTTGCGCGGTTTGAAGCTGTGGTCACCATCAGGTAAAAAGCTCACCGTTACTTGTGACGAAAGGACGAAATCATCGAATTCCTCACGCTTACCAAAGGTGTCTCGTTCCCCTTGCAGAATCAGCGTAGGTTTCTCAATGGTTGCTAAGTGTTCGCCTTTGTATTTCTCTGGCTTTCCCGGCGGGTGAAATGGAAACCCTAAACAGGCAATGCCCGCCACCAGCTCATTTTCAGCCAACAAGCTCGACATACGACCGCCCATTGACTTACCACCAATAACCACGGGAGAAGAAGTAAAGTGAGCGATCACTTCGCTGTATGCTTCGAGCAACTTTGGCGCGCGATCGGGCGGACGCTTTTTGCCATCTTCCGAACGTTTCACCATGTAAGGGAAATTAAAACGCACTACACGAATACCTTGCTCCACTAATCCTTTGGCGACAGCTGTCATGAAGTCATGCTCCATCCCCGCACCTGCGCCGTGAGCAAAAATAAACAGCGGTCCGTTTTCAGGTCCCTCAGCTATCCAGTGATTCATCCAATACTTCCTCTTGTTCTTTTCTCGCGGTTGCTAACATCCAGTCTCTAAACGTTGCGATTCGGCCCATATCTGCCTGCTGTTCATGACACACCACATAGAATGCATTCTTAGATATCAACACCTCGTCGAATGGTGCAATGAGTCGTCCGGCTTCCATTTCAGGTTTGGCGAGTACGTTGTTACCGAGCGCGACCCCCTGACCGTGCGCAGCAGCCTGTAGCACCATCGTTGAGTGACTAAAAATAGGACCGTGGTTTACGTTGATGCCTTCAATGTTGTAATGACGAGCAAACTGCTTCCAGTCTTTACGCGAAGTATCGTGTAACAAAGTATGTAATTTGAGGTCACTTAAAGATTCTAATGGTTTGTTACCCAAAAGTAATGAAGGTGAACAAAGTGGGATCAAAAACTCTTGGTACAATTTATCTGCTCGCAAACCTGGCCAGTTCCCACGGCCATAGTAGATCGCCACATCAACATCATCAGTCAGTGAGCCTTCATCCATATCTACGGCTTTAATACGTACATCGATATCGGGCTCTTGAGCATTAAAATCGGCCAAACGAGGTACAAGCCATTGGATAGCAAAACTCGGCGGTAGGCTAATCGTCAATGCCCCTTTTTCGCTACGTTCCAACACCTTATCTGTCGCTTCCGCAATCGAGGTGAAAATATCTTTGATATCGAGAAAGTAACTTTGGCCTTCTTCTGTTAACAACAAAGAACGATTACGTCGACGGAAGAGCTTCAATGATAAGAACTCTTCAAGCGCTTTAATCTGGTGACTGACCGCGGCTTGAGTAACAAATAACTCTTCTGCTGCTCGTGTAAAACTGAGATGACGAGCAGCCGCTTCGAAGACTCGAAGCGAATTTAATGGAGGCAATCTGCGAGACATATGGGACCTCTAATAGGATTAGTTTTTTTAATCTGAAACATTATAAAATGTCCGTTGTCGAACAGCCAGATAAATTCTATATTTCACCCCGCAACACGGGCCTGAACGGCTTGATTTCTTTGGAAATCAATTGGCTTCGTTGTTGCGATGTTGTGTTTGCAAACTCGTATTTCGAGTTAGGTAGATTTCTACCATAATGTTTTGTCCACACTCCCTGTGACAAAACATATACTTCCTGTATTTATTTTTGACCTGTCTGTCAAATTTGTTACACCGCCTAAATTAGGCGGTGTTTTTTTATCTATCAAAAATCTCATCCGCATATCTGGCAGCAATATCACTTTATTACTCTTCTTTCGGATTAATTATCGTTATATCAACACAAAGTGTATGGCTTTGCGATGAGCCTCAACATTATGCTAAGTAATGGTTGTCTGTAACGCGATCAAAAACAAAAAAGGCGCAAATTGATGTCTCAATTTGCGCCTTTTAACGTATTTTAACAGTCAGCTATGGACGGTAAACTTTTACGTTGCTGAAGCCTTGCTCTTGCAAGTAAAGCGCTTGCAGACGGCTCATCACACCGCGGTCACAGTAAAGTAGGTATGTCTTAGACTGGTCTAAGTCACCAAACTGTGTACCCAGCTTGTAGAAAGGGATATGTTTCACATCCACACCTTCGATTTCAAGTGGGTTATCGTCTTCCTCTTCAGGACTACGAATATCTAGCACAACCGCGTGCTCTTCTACCGCTTGAACTTGCTCTACTTCTGGTGCGGCTTGCTCAGACTCTTTCGCGATATCACGAATGTCCATCATGCGAGCTTCTTGAACCACTTGCTCAAGGATACTGAAGTCGAATTTCTCTTCTTCAGCTTCTAGCTTGCCTTTCACCGCTTTCACGGTTGGCTTCTTAGAGATAACACCACAGTATTCTGGCATTGTCTTTGCGAAATCTTCTGTGCCGATTTCACGTGCTAGATTGATGATGTCTTCTTTATCCCAGTTGATAAGCGGACGCAGAATCAGCGTGTCTGTTACGTTATCGATGTGGCGTAGATTGGTTAGCGTTTGGCTCGATACTTGACCTAGCGCTTCACCTGTTACCAATGCTTCGATCTTCATCTTCTGAGCGATCATGCCTGCTGCACGCATGAACATACGCTTCAAGATCACGCCCATTTGGCCGTCATCGACTTTCTCTAGGATTTCCGCAACCACAGGCTCGAAATCAACTGAGATAAAACGTACTTTTGCTGAAGAACCGTATTTGTTCCATAGGTAGTGAGAAACCTGCTTAACGCCGATTTCGTGTGCTGGACCACCCAAGTTAAAGAAGCAGTAATGTACTTTTGAACCACGCTTGATATGAAGATAGCTTGAAACACCAGAATCGAAACCACCCGAGATCAGGCTTAACACGTCTTCTTGCGTACCCAGAGGGAAACCACCTAGGCCTTTATGACGAGACAATACTTGGTTTAGCTTGTCGTTCGAGACTTCTACCTTGATCGTCACGTCTGGGTTTCGTAGCTTAACACTAGCGCTTTCAATCGCTTGATTTAAACCACCGCCTACATAACGCTCTAGTTCAATAGAGGTAAAGTCATGCTTGCCACGACGCTTCGCACGTACAACAAAGGTTTTATTTTCGAGTGCAGCACGGTTGAGTTCTAGCACTTGCTCGAAGATATCGTGCAAGTCTTTAAATTCAGTTTGCTTCACTTCCAGTACGTGGTGAATGCCTGGTGTATGAGTCAAAACCTCAAGAACTTCAGCGTGGAATTCGTTACTCTCAGAGGTCACTTCAATGTGATCACGACGGTTAAATACCGCGACAGACTCCGTGCGGCTCTTAATGATGTTACGAATGTTGCACTCTAAAATCTTTGTGAAGCGCTTACGCACAGATTCACTTTTTACAAAAATTTCTGGATGGGGCTTTACAATAAATTTCATAGTCTAATTCGCAGGTTAGTTTCGCAATCAACAAAGAGTGACACTCAACTTCAATACTTCATACGCAGTAAAACCGCGTTTCAGTCACAAAAAGTAGTCTGAGCTCACTTTTAAGGCGCAAGATTATACACCCAAGCGGATTGGAAAAACAAAAAAAGCGAGCAATCTGCTCGCTTTCTTGTCTCTTTACTGACTTAAAACTAAAGCCTAGTTATTGAATTACCGGCACTTCTTCACTGTAGAGAGGCTCGCCTTGCATAATGCTGATTTCAACCCGTCGGTTAAGTGCGCGATTGTCATCAGAATCATTCGGTAACAAGGGCTCCGTATCCGCCATGCCTCGTACTCTTAAACGTTGATGAGAGAAGCCTCTCACTTTCTCCATCTCTTGCGCGACTGATACTGCGCGCTGAGAAGAGAGATCCCAGTTAGAGCGATAAAGTTCCGAATCTAGCGGTCGATTGTCTGTATGGCCAGATACTCGAACAATGCCTGGCACATCTTTTACTAGCTCTGCAATCTGACGAACTAAAGGGCGAAACTTAGGCTGCAAGAAGGCCGAACCTTCTGGGAATGCACCTTTTTCACGCATACGTATAACAATCTGCTGACCGAGGTTTTCAACTTCAATGGCGCCTTGTTCAATCTCTCGCTCTAAGGCTTTCTTGATGCTTTCCATCAAGGTTTCCATCTCTTGCGACATCTCTTTAGATTGCTGTTGCTGCATGTCCGCTTCGGCAGATTCATTGTTTTGAGTTGACGTTTCTGGCGATTGCCCACCCGTTAACTTGCCTTCATCACGTTTTGTGCCACCAGCTCGATCAGACTCCCCTTCATGAAATTCGAGCGTCTGCTGAGTGATGTCCATGGTTTGCTGCATGATGACATCAATCGGAGTTGGTTCCGGCCGACCCGGTCGAAACTCTTGGGCAATAATGCTAGTACCTTTGGGAATGTCTTTCACTTCAAGCTGATTTTGCACACCGAAGGCAAATTTCATTGATCCTGCAATTTGTTTGAACTTCAGTACATCCATCTCAGAAAACGAGAGTAGAAGAACAAAGAAACACATCAGTAGCGACATTAAGTCCGCGAATGTCCCCATCCATAACGGGAGACCGGGTGGCGGACAATCGCATTTGTTATCTTCATCATCCATCACTACTCTCCAAGTTACTCGTCAATCTCAAGGGCACGTTTACCTTCATTGAGGTAGTTCTTCAAGTAACTATCGATCACTCGCGGGTTTTGGCCATCTTGAATCGCTAATACGCCATCCATGATCAAACGGCGATTTAGCGTTTCTTGGTCACGGCGAAGAGAAAGCTTATCCGCAATAGGGAAAAACACCATATTGGACAGGATCGCGCCATACAATGTGGTCAAGAGTGCAACGGCCATTGCTGGTCCAATCGCTTTAGGGTCATCCATGTTTGAAAGCATCGCAACAAGACCAACCAAGGTGCCAATCATTCCCATCGCAGGAGCAACGTCGCCAAAGGCGCGAAATACGCCAGTACCTTGCGTATGTCGTTCATCCGTAAGCGCGATGTCTTTTTTGAGTGCCGCTCTCACAACGTCGGCATCATGGCCATCAACCAGTAGATCAATGCCTTTCTGCATGAATGTGTTGTTTATTTCCATCTCTTCAAGAGCAAGAAAACCACCTTTACGCGCCGCATCGGCCATTTCCACAATTTTTGCGATCAGGTCTTCGGGTTCATCCGCTTTAAACATGAAGGCTTTGCCAGCAATCTTTGTCGCACCAAAAAACTGTCCCATTGTGAACTTCATCAACACGACGAATATTGAGCCGCCAACGACAATAAGGATCGACGTGACATCGACAAACATGCCGATGCTGCCACCAAGCACCATCGCCATAATGACGAATGCAAAACCACCAATCAAACCTAATAGGGTTGCTAAATCCACAAAGCACTCCTCACGCTATACTCAAATACTGCCATTGGGCGGATTATTACCTGTATCGACAACTCGCGCAGAATTTTTAGAAAAATCTTAGCTAATGGATCACAAATTACACTTAACAACCTCAACCAAAATATGGGGTTTCATCGCTTAGACTCGTTGAACGCTAATTTTGTGACAATTATATAAGGTTAAATTTGACCAAGTTACTAGGCTAAGGTAACTTTCGTGCATCTTACCCGAGGCTTGATTAAGGCAGAAAAAAGATGGCGGTCAAGAAACCAGAAAACATGACCTTTGAAGCAACCATTGAAGAGCTTGATAGCTTGGTTGATCAATTAGAAAATGGCGATCTTGCTCTAGATGATGCCCTGCGTAAGTTTGAACGAGGCATTGCCTTAGCTCGTGCAGGCCAAACTAAATTAAGCGACGCCGAACAGCGCGTGAGCATTCTTCTTAGTGAAGATGATGAAGCACCACTGAGTGACTTCAAACCAGATTCAGAATAACAATCAGTAGTGAGCAATGTGATGCAACAGACATTGACGTCTTTTCAACAAAGAAACAATCAGCAATTGAATTTGTGGCTCGATCAGCTTCCATATCAAGAGCAGCCATTGATTCAAGCAATGAAATACGGCCTTTTGCTAGGTGGGAAACGCGTTCGCCCTTTTCTTGTTTACATCACAGGTCAAATGCTCGGCTGTAAACCTGAAGACTTAGACACCCCCGCCGCTGCTATCGAATGTATACATGCCTACTCACTCATTCATGATGATCTGCCAGCCATGGACGATGATGAACTGCGTCGAGGTCAACCAACTTGTCATATTAAGTTTGATGAAGCAACCGCAATACTGACAGGTGATGCACTACAAACTCTTGCCTTCACTATTATTTCTGATGGTCAATTAAGCTCGGCGGCAGAAGCTCAACGCATCAATATGATCAAAGCCTTAGCGCATTCCTCTGGTGCCAGCGGCATGTGTGTAGGGCAAGCCTTAGATTTAGGCGCGGAAAATCGCCTAGTTTCTCTTGAAGAAATGGAAGAGATACACCGTAAAAAAACCGGAGCTCTGATTGATTGTGCGGTAAAATTAGGTGCATTAGCTGCTGGTGAGAAAGGTATCGAGGTTCTACCTCACTTGGAGCGCTACTCAAAAGCAATTGGTTTGGCGTTTCAGGTTCAAGACGATATTCTTGATATCATCAGTGACACAGAAACACTGGGTAAGCCTCAAGGTTCCGACCAAGGTCTGAATAAGAGCACTTATCCTTCCCTGCTGGGTTTAGAGGGAGCCATAGAGAAAGCTCACACTCTGTTACAGGAAGCACTTCAAGCATTGGAAGCTATCCCATACAATACTCAGTTACTCGAAGAGTTCGCCCGATATGTCATCGAGCGCAAAAATTAACACTATAAGCGCGCATTTATATGACTCTTGATATTTCAAAGTACCCAACACTGGCGTTAGCAAATACACCGGAAGAATTACGTCTTCTTCCGAAAGAAACATTACCAAATCTGTGTGATGAACTGCGAACGTATCTGCTAAATTCAGTGAGCCAATCTAGCGGACACTTAGCGTCTGGCTTAGGCACCGTGGAGCTAACTGTCGCTCTGCATTATGTTTACAACACCCCTATCGACAAATTGATCTGGGATGTTGGTCATCAGGCTTACCCGCATAAAATCCTCACCGGACGTCGCGATAAAATGCCAACAATTCGCCAAAAGGATGGTCTACACCCTTTCCCTTGGCGTGAAGAAAGTGAATATGACACCTTATCTGTCGGCCACTCTTCGACATCGATTAGTGCAGGTCTTGGCATGGCCATCAGCGCACAAAAAGAAGGTAAAGGTCGCAAAATCGTCAGTGTGATTGGTGATGGCGCAATTACAGCAGGCATGGCATTCGAAGCCATGAACCACGCTGGCGACGTTCATCCTGATATGTTGGTGATTTTGAACGACAACGAAATGTCGATTTCAGAAAACGTCGGCGCCCTGAATAACCACCTTGCGAAAGTACTTTCTGGCAGCTTGTACACTTCTATCCGTGAAGGCGGCAAGAAAGTGCTGTCTGGTGTCCCACCTATTAAAGAGTTGGTTCGCCGTACGGAAGAGCACCTAAAAGGCATGGTAGTGCCTGGTACTCTGTTCGAAGAGTTCGGCTTTAATTACATTGGCCCGATTGATGGACACGACGTCAATGAACTCGTCAAAACGCTGAAAAATATGCGTGAGCTCAAAGGTCCTCAGTTCCTACACATCATGACCAAGAAAGGCAAAGGTTATGAGCCTGCCGAGAAAGATCCTATCGGCTACCATGGTGTTCCTAAATTCGATCCAACGCATAATTGTCTGCCGAAGAGCAGTGGCGGTAAGCCAACTTACTCAAAGATCTTCGGTGACTTTTTATGTGACATGGCGGCCCAAGATCCTAAGCTAATGGCAATTACGCCAGCGATGCGCGAAGGCTCGGGTATGGTGCGTTTCTCAAAAGAGTACCCAGACCAATACTTTGATGTGGCGATTGCTGAGCAGCACGCTGTAACACTGGCAACAGGCATGGCAATTGCGGGCGATCATCCAATCGTTGCTATCTATTCGACTTTCTTGCAACGTGGTTATGACCAATTGATCCACGACATCGCGATCATGGACTTACCAGTGATGTTTGCGATCGACCGCGCAGGTCTCGTTGGCGCAGATGGTCAAACTCACCAAGGTGCGTTCGATTTGAGCTTTATGCGCTGTATTCCGAACATGGTGATCATGGCGCCAAGCGACGAAAACGAGTGCCGACAAATGCTTTACACTGGCCATAAGCATTCTGGCCCGAGTGCGGTTCGATACCCTCGTGGTAGCGGCATGGGCGTAGAAATCGAAACTGAGTTTACGGCGTTAGAAATCGGTAAAGGGCGCATGGTTCGCCAAGGTGAAAAAGTTGCTATTCTGAACTTTGGTACTTTCTTGGGCAACGCGCTAGAAGCGGCAGAATACCTTAACGCCACTGTTGCTGATATGCGCTTTGTGAAGCCGCTCGATGAGGCATTGATTCGTCAACTAGCCGCAGATCATGACGTGCTCGTGACGTTAGAAGAAAATGTTATCGCGGGTGGTGCTGGCGCTGGTGTCGTTGAGTTCATGATGAAAGATAAAATCATTAAACCTGTGTTGAACCTAGGTTTACCAGATGAGTTTATTCATCAGGGAACACAAGATGAACTGCATGAAGAGCTTGGTCTCGATGCAAAAGGAATTGAAAAATCCATCTTGGATTATTTAGCAAAATAGAATGTAAAAAGGGATGTTCATAGCATCCCTTTTTTACGTTCAGTGTTTAGTTCATCCAGCCCGCATATTTTGCGACTAGAAACAGGGCAACACCGGCCATAACTCCCGCCACGATATCATCAACCATAATACCCAGCCCACCGTGAACTCGCTTATCTAGCCACCCAATTGGCCAAGGTTTTACCATATCGAAAAAACGAAATAAGATGAAGCCAGTGATCAACCACTTCCATTCAGTGAGTGGAATATTCAGTGCAGGTACAATGCTCATCGTAATCCAAAAGCCTGCAAACTCATCCCATACGATTGAACCATGATCATGCACCTTCATGTCTGCAGACGTCACTTGGCATATTTGAATGCCGATCACACACGAAATCAGAACAACAATGACATACGCCGTAAATGGTAATTGTGCCAACAACAAAAAGAAAGGCACGGCCGCCAGTGTGCCCATTGTTCCAGGGATAAACGGGGATAATCCACTGCCAAAACCCGTCGCCAATAGATGCCACGGGTTCTTTAATGAAATCAGAGAAAGAGGGTTGGTCATATCCTTAAACCTATACTGCTAGTTTGGTTTCAATCGTCATGCCTGTGAGTTGCTCAATAGTAACAGGCTCTTGGCTAGAGCTTAGCTCAGATCATTTAAAGTGGTCGAAGCCACTTAAGTCCCAATCAAGTGGTTGATTGTTATCATGCAGCTCGAAGGTTCCATTTGGTCGGATTTGACCAATACATGTGACCTTACAGCCAGTATGAGATAAAGCGCTTTGTAACGAGCCTCGATTTTGCTCCGGCACGGTAAAACACAACTCGTATTCTTCGCCACTTGCTAAAGCATACTGCTGCGCGCTGATCTTATCATCTAAAAACTGGACTAATTCTGAAGAGATCGGTAGCTGAGAGACATCAATACTCACTCCAACCTGAGATCGCTGTAAAATGTGCTTAATATCAGAGATTAAACCATCTGAAATATCTATCGCCGAAGAGGCTAAGCCAACAAGAGCTTGTCCAGCAAGCACACGCGGAGAACTAAGGTAATGAGCTCGCTCTAGTGCTTCCGCGCCGGCTCTACTGCGCAGAGAGTCATCTAGAATCACATCCAAGCCAGCTTTTGCATCGCCAAGGTTTCCCGTTACGTATACCCAATCCCCAGGCTTGGCGCCGGATCGCGTGAGCGCTTTGTCTTCAGGTACAAAACCTTGCACCGTCAGTGTCAGACACAATGGGCCTTTGGTGGTATCACCGCCTATTAACTGAATACCATAGTAATCAGCCAGTTCGAAAAATGCATCACAGAAAGGTGCAAGCCATTCTTCATCTGGCTCAGGCATCGTTAATGCAAAGCTCACCCACGCAGGCGTTGCGCCCATCGCCGCCAAATCACTGATGTTAGAAGCCAATGCTTTGTGTGCGACCCATGCTGGGTTCGCGTCGGCTAAGAAATGCGTTCCAGCTACCAATGTATCCGTGCTAATCGCAATCTGAACATTAGCTGGCGCTTTGACCAAAGCGCAATCATCACCAGCGGCTAGATGGACATCTTTACGTTGGCTCTGACGACCGACGAAGTATTTGTCTATCAGATTAAATTCACCAGACATAATTCACTTACTTTTTGATGTAAAAGCTTTTGATACAAAAAAGGTCAGCATGTGCTGACCTTTTCATTGAAGAAATCGTTATTTCTTACGAATGTGAGGTGCTGCTTTATCAAGTACACCATTCACAAACTTGTGGCTATCTTCTGCTGCGAAAACTTTTGCAAGTTCAATCGCTTCATTGATAACAACTTTGTAAGGAACATCTTCGCGACGAGTCATCTCGTACATAGCAAGGCGAAGAAGAGCAAGTTCCATCATATCTAAATCCTGCATAGGACGAGAAATGTATGGACGAATTTTGCTATCTAGCTCAGCGTGGCTAAGTACAACACCGCTTAATAGTTCACGGAAGTAAGCTACGTCTGTCTCTGGAGCAGCAAGCGCTGGCTCAGATGCATGAAGTTCTTCTTCATCGTATTTGTCGCCAGACAAAAACTGTTCTTCAATCTTGGCAACATTCTCTTTAGTAATTTGCCATGAGTAGATCGCCTGTAGAGCGAATTGACGTGCGTTACGACGTGCGGCTGGTTTCACACTGGCCCCCATTAGGAATCAATTTCAGATAGTACATTAATCATTTCAAGTGCGCTTAGTGCAGCCTCTGCACCTTTATTACCAGCCTTGGTTCCTGCGCGTTCAATCGCTTGATCGATCGTATCAACAGTCAAAACACCAAATGCTACTGGAATGCTGAATTCCATAGACACTTGTGCTAGACCTTTGTTCATTTCACTACAAACATAGTCAAAGTGAGGCGTTCCACCGCGAATAACAGACCCTAGAGAAACAATAGCGTCGAATTTGCCAGTTTTAGCAACACGCTGAGCTACTAGAGGTAGTTCTACGGCACCTGGACAACGCACAACCGTGATGTTGTCTTCGCTTACTTGTCCGTGACGCTTTAGTGTATCGATCGCACCAGAAAGTAGGCTTTCGTTAATAAAACTGTTGAAACGAGAAATAACGATAGCAATTTTTGCATTTGGCGCTGGGAAGCCACCCTCGATCACTTTCATAAGCTTTCCTTTAACTCTATTTATAAGTGAAATATGTTCATCAAGTGAGAATCGCCGGATTCTAGCACAAATTTGTGAGCAATATCTAATGGAAATTGGAGGCAAATCACTGGCTCCTAGCCATTGACGAGTTAAGCACGTCAAAGACTAGGAACTTATTGTTCGGTTGTTACTCGCAGACGTACTCAACAACGTTCAGACCAAAACCACCTAACGCGTGGTACTTTTTGTTGGTCGATGACAGAAGACGCATATCATGTACACCGAGATCCGCAAGAATCTGTGAACCAACGCCAACACGGCGAGACGTGCCTTGTTTTTTAGCAAGCGTTGGTGCTTCACCTTTGTCTTGCGCTTCGAACATCTTCACGCGATGAATAAGTAGATCGGTCGATTCTTCATGGCCAAGAACAACCAGTACACCGCCCTCTTCACCAATGCGTTTCATTGCCTTATCTAGTGTCCAGCTGCGTTCTGCATTACGATCGCTACGTAGTAAGTCGGTAAAAACGTCTTGAAGATGAACGCGAACCAGTGGCGCTTTTTCTTTCAAATCGCCCTTGCACATTGCGTAGTGCACTTGGTTATCAATGGTGTCTTTGTACGTGACTAACGTGAACTCGCCAAACTCTGTCGGTAACTTGCACTCTGCCACACGTTCAATCGTTGTCTCAGTGTTATTGCGGTACTCAATTAGGTCGGCAATAGTGCCCAATTTAATACCGTGCTTCTCTGCAAAGATCTCTAGATCTGGGCGACGAGCCATCGTGCCGTCGTCATTTAAGATCTCAACAATCACCGATGCTGGCTCTAAACCAGCAAGACGAGCCAAATCACAGCCAGCTTCAGTGTGACCTGCGCGAGTCAGTACACCGCCGTCTTGAGCTGCGAGAGGGAAGATGTGACCAGGCTGCACCAAATCCGCAGCTTTAGCGTTTGGCGCGACTGCTGCTTGAACGGTACGTGCGCGATCTGCGGCTGAAATACCAGTCGTTACCCCTTCTGCTGCCTCAATCGAAACAGTAAAGTTGGTGGTGTATTGCGCATTATTGTCTTGCACCATTGGTGGCAGACCTAGACTTTCGCAACGATCTTTGGTCATGGTTAAACAAATCAGGCCACGGCCATAGGTTGCCATAAAGTTGATGGCTTCCGGCGTAATATGCTCGGCAGCCATGATCAAGTCACCTTCATTCTCGCGGTCTTCATCATCCATTAGGATGACCATTTTGCCTGCGCGAATATCATCAATAATTTCTTGTGGCGTACTGATTGGCATAGTCTGTTATCCCGTTATTCTAAATTTGTTATTGCGACAGCAATGAAAAATTACGTTGCAGTGAATGCTAGTTAGGTCAATAGTTTGAGCTTTGCATTAAGCAAGTCAATGAATCTCGCGGTGTTCTGTGAGTCTGCTCTTTATCGCATGCCTCACGCAGCCACTCCCAAGACTTATGCAAAACCGTTTTGCTGTAAAAAGTCCATCGTGATACGAGACTCGGCCTTATCTTCTTGTTGTCCTTGCAGTAAACGCTCCATATAACGCGCAAGTACATCAACTTCTAAGTTGACTTTGCGCCCCACTTGAAACTGGTCAATCGTAGTTTCTTCACTCGTATGAGGAACGATCGTCAGCTTAAAAGCATTTTTACGTAAGTCGTTGACGGTTAGGCTAATACCATCAACAGTAATCGAGCCTTTCTCTGCAACGTACTTGCTAATTTCCGCAGGCATTGCAACCCAAAACTCTATCGCACGGCCAACTGAATTGCGTTCGACAATTTCACCAACCCCATCGACATGGCCAGAAACGATATGTCCACCCAATCGCGTTGTTGGCAACATGGCTTTTTCTAGATTCACCTTATCGCCTACTTGGTAATCAGCAAACCCAGTTTTCTTCAAGGTTTCTAATGACAGATCAGCACTGTAATAGTGGCTTCCGAAGTCAACTACCGTTAAGCAAACACCATTGGTCGCAATGCTATCGCCTAACTTAACGTCTGACATATCAAGCGTACCCGTTTCAACCGTGACGGTGATGTCTTCGCCCTTCGGCGTAATCGCAGCTAACTTGCCCACTGCTTCTACTATTCCTGTAAACATACTATTTCTTATCTAATTTCATTACGTTTTATGGTGGCGGTGATGCGAATGTCTACCCCAACCATACGAACGTCTGTAATGTTTAAATCTATGACGTCAGCCATAGCGCTTAACCCTAAAGCACCGATAAGCCCCCGACCATCGCTGCCCATGAGTTTTGGCGCAAGGTAAACAATGAGCTCATCTACAAGATTAGCCTTTATCATCGCACTCACTAGCGTAGCTCCAGCTTCAACCCATAAGTGATTGATATGGTGCTCATCAGAGATACGTTTTAATGTCGTTGATAAGTCAATTTGGTCAGCGCTGTCCAATAGAGGGATACAGTCTCCATCAGAGCGAACAATAACTCGTTCTCCATCGGTATGGAACAGCTTGAGCGCATCAGTTAAATGGTTCTGACGGTCTAAGATTACACGTACTGGTTGACGAAGCTCTTCTTGTAAATACTGCGCTTGAACACTATTAGGTAAGTCATCCCAGCGCACATTGAGTGATGCATTATCATCAATCACCGTTTTGCTAGTAGAAAGAATGCCACCACTCATTGCTCGATAACGCTGCACATCTTGGCGGGCCGCTGGGGAGGTGATCCATTGGCTCTGACCATTATTGAGTGCGCTTTGCCCATCCAAACTGGCTGCCATTTTTAATTGAACAAACGGCATGCCTGTGCGCATGTACTTTATAAAACCAGGGTTAAGGGCAAGGGCATCTTGCTCTAACAAGCCGATTTGTACTTCAACTCCGGCATCACGCAACATCTGGATGCCGCGACCTGCAACTTTCGGGTTTGGGTCTACCATGGCGCAAACCACACGTGCCACTTTGGCTTTAATCAGCCCTTCGGCACATGGCGGTGTACGGCCGTAATGAGAGCAAGGTTCTAGCGTCACATAAGCGGTTGCACCAACCGCTTTTTCACCCGCCATGCGCATCGCGTGCACTTCGGCATGCGGCTCACCAGCACGATGGTGATAGCCTTCACCGACAATTTCTTCATCACGAACGATGACACACCCTACATTTGGATTAGGGGCGGTGGTATAAATGCCACGTTTCGCTAACTTAATAGCTCGTGACATCATGGCGAAATCTAAATCAGAAAACGCTCTTTCAGGAGTGTGTTGAGTCATGAGCTACTCAGTCTTCTAGGCGGGCAATCTCTTCGCCAAACTCGCGAATATCTTCAAAGCTTCGGTAAACGGAAGCGAAACGAATGTAAGCCACCTTATCGAGCTCTTTGAGCTGGTCCATGACTAAATTACCAATCATTTCACTCGGAACCTCTCGCTCACCCGTCGCACGCAGTTGTGATTTGATCATACTGATCGCTAACTCTATAGAATCGGCACTCACTGGGCGTTTCTCTAAAGCGCGTTGAATACCGCCAACCATTTTATCTTCATCAAATGGTTCACGGTTGCCATTCGATTTGATCACTTTAGGCATCACTAACTCTGCGCTTTCAAACGTAGTGAAACGCTCGCTACACGCCAAGCACTGACGGCGACGTCGAACTTGATGGCCATCAGCCACTAAGCGGGAATCAATAACTTTGGTATCGTTCTCGGAACAAAAAGGACAATGCATATCACCTCCATATCTATACCAAAATAACCTCATGAGCAATCACGGATAACCACGCGTTCATGGTTATACGGACTCTATTAAAGCTATTTGGGTATAACGCTTTCAAACCGAAATAAAAGCTCATGTAGTGTAGCGGAATTGGTATGTTAGACAAAACAAAAAGGGGCGCAAAGGCCCCTTTTTCACTCAAGATCTCGTCGAATGTGTTAACTGCGTGCTAAGTAGTTCGCTTTACCAACCCACTTGTAACTAGTTAGCTCTTCTAAGCCCATCGGACCGCGTGCATGTAGCTTTTGCGTAGATACTGCGACTTCTGCGCCAAGGCCAAATTGCGCACCGTCTGTAAAGCGCGTTGAAGCATTCACATAAACCGCCGCCGAACCGACAGAATTGATGAACAGTTCTGAGTTTTCCAAACTATTGGTCATGATCGCATCTGAGTGGCTCGCGTTATGGACACGCATATGATCAATGGCATCTTTCACATCAGACACAACTTTTACACCAAGAGTGTAGCTCAACCATTCCGTATCAAAGTCACCTTCAACAGCATCGCGAATTTGTGTTGCTTGAGCCATCAGTGCTTTTGCCTTAGGCTCTGTCACGAAGGTCACTTTATCGTTCATGCGCTCTACGATCATTGGTAGGAATTGCGCTGCAATTTTTTCATGCACGAGCAGCGTATCTAATGAGTTACACGCAGATGGACGTTGAACTTTAGAGTTCTCAACCACATTCAGGGATTTCTCTAGATCAGCGGATTCGTCGACAAAGATATGGCTGATACCAAAGCCACCAATAATCACCGGAATCGTGCTGTTTTCTTTACACATTTTGTGTAGGCCAGCACCACCGCGTGGAATGATCATGTCGACGTAATCGTCCAACTTAAGCAATTGAGAAACAAGCTCACGATCTGGTTTTTCAATGTACTGCACAGAAGCGGCTGGAAGGTTCGCCTTTGCGAGCGCAGACTGAATAACCTTCACTAATTCCATATTCGAGAAAAATGTCTCTTTGCCACCACGTAAAATGCTTGCGTTGCCGGTTTTCAAGCACAACGCTGCAATATCAATGGTTACGTTTGGACGCGCTTCATAAATTACGCCTACGACACCAAGCGGCACACGACGACGAGACAGTGACATCCCATTTTCCAGTACCTTACTGTCTATTTCGCTGCCTACAGGATCGTTCAAGCTAATGACGTTGCGAACATCATTCGCAATTGCAGTCAATCGTTCTTCATTAAGCAAAAGGCGATCGAGCAGCGCATCGGTTAAACCCGCTTCACGGCCAAGTTCGATGTCTTTAGCGTTTGCCGCCAAAATAGCAGCGGAGTTTGCTTCTAGCTCATCAGCGATGATGGCTAATGCTTGGTTCTTTTGCGCAGTTGACGCTGTCGCTAATTCGAAAGCTGCATCTTTAGCAGCTTTACCCATATTCGTTAAATCCACTTTGCTTCCCTCTAATTCTATTCCTGAATGACGACCAAATCATCGCGGTGAATCACCTCAGAGCCATAATCATGCCCCAAAATAGAGATGATATCTTTACTGTGTTTGCCCGTAATTTTAGTTAGGTCATCACTTGAGTAGGCGCTGATGCCACGAGCCACCAACTTACCGTGAGCGTTTGTTACACGCGCCACTTCGCCTCGTGCGAAGTCACCACTAACTTTGATGACCCCTTTAGCAAGTAGGCTACTCCCCTTGCCGACCACAGCATTGACTGCACCATCATCAATAACGATGTCGCCCGATGCCGCAGGTCCCGCTAGAATCCAGCGTTTACGGTTCTCTAAGGCTTCAGCGCAAGGTAGGAAGCGCGTGCCCTGAGGTTCAGCACTTAGAGAGTCAAAGATAACATTCGGCGCACTACCAGCAGCAATAATAACCTCGATACCTGCGCGGCGAGCGATGTCTGCGGCTTGCAGCTTCGTTGCCATACCACCAGTACCCAATGTTGTACCGCTTCCACCTGCGATTTTACGCAGCGTGTCGTCGATGGTTTTTACTTCCTTGATAAGCTCTGCGTTCGGATCTTTACGAGGGTCAGCAGTAAACAGACCTTTTTGGTCCGTTAAAAGCAAGAGCTTATCTGCACCACATAAAATGCCTACCAAAGCGGAAAGGTTGTCGTTATCGCCAACTTTAATCTCGCTAGTCGCAACGGCATCATTTTCGTTTACGATAGGAACAATATCGTTCGCGACGAGCGCATTAATAGTGTCACGCGCGTTAAGGAATCGCTCACGATCTTCTAAATCGGCACGGGTTAGTAACATTTGGCCGATCTTGATACCATAAATACCAAACAAAGACTCCCATGTTTGAATCAAGCGGCTCTGCCCCACCGCGGCAAGTAACTGCTTACTCGCCATCTCGTTGGGCAATGCGGGGTAACCAAG
>NZ_JADDYG010000774.1:63367-78732 GCF_015163535.1 Vibrio sp. OPT46
AACGAGCGCATTAATAGTGTCACGCGCGTTAAGGAATCGCTCACGATCTTCTAAATCGGCACGGGTTAGTAGCATTTGGCCGATCTTGATACCATAAATACCAAACAAAGACTCCCATGTTTGAATCAAGCGACTCTGCCCCACCGCGGCAAGTAACTGCTTACTCGCCATCTCGTTGGGCAATGCGGGGTAACCAAGATGCTCACGGCCTGCTGCAATCGCACCAGACGAAACCATTACGATTGAATGGCCTTGTTTTTTAAGCTCAGCACACTGGCGTGCTAACTCAACCATGTGTGCACGGTCGAGTGCCAGAGTGCCGCCTGTCAGCACACTTGTACCCAGTTTCACAACGACAGTTTGTGGTTGTGAAACAACTGCATTTTGTTGATTCGTTGTCATGATGTCTTCTGAAGTGAAAAACAAATAAAGAGAGGATGTTTTAACAATCAAATAGGGAATTAACAAGAGAAAAGGTGCGTTTTCGCACCTTTTTGTTTGGTATTAAATGAAAACAACCAAATTAAGCGAAATCGAAAGACTCCGTGTGATATTCGACTTCTAATTTGAAGTGTTCTTCTAAAGTATCAACCAGCTTTTGATGGAATGTGCTCTGCGTGAGATACACTTCCTCTACCACTTTTTTGGGAAGGGCTTCAGATACCCATTGCCCTTCTTTGTTGTACTTGCCAATATGATATTTAGCAGTAAAGCCTCCCTCGATGGATTCCAAATCCATCCACCAGCCCCAAAATTCACGCTTCTCAGGCGATTTTTTGTCGTCTACACATACAGATAAACAATCAAAATAATAGCGCCCTTCTTGCGATTGTGGTTCGCGCAGGTAAGGCCCTATCGCCTTCAACTTTGACATCAAGCGAAAGTGAGTCGGGCCCTGAGTCGTCTCTGACATATGAATCTCCGTTTTCATAGTTAAAAGTAAACACCCAAGAATGATTATTATTTTTAATTATCATGAGCTTATTTTTTGCTCAGATATATCACTCTTAACTAATTTAGGAGAATTGTCACCCTAATAATTCATCTTCTAGCCACTTTATGGCTAAATCGAGGGATTGCTCATATCCTTTTGTAATTGTTTTGGAACTGATTTTTTTCGCTCTACCATACTGGCTAAATAGAGCAACAAGTTGATTATCACTGTGTGGCGACACTGGATCGCCTTCAAGACTCAAAGCCAAAATAGGCACTTTGGTTTTTCGACTGCTCAGGAAGCCCTGAACCTTCAATGACCACGCCATCATCTGACCTGCCATGCTATTAATATCAACCGCATTTTTCCCCAAACGGGAAGCCAAAAGATCTAAGTACATCTTCGGCATTTTTTGTAACTTCTGAGGGGAAGTAAAAATATCATGTACGGGTGCGCCTAGAGCGACACAAGCTTTGATCTTTTCCTGCTCGACAAAAGAGAGTCTGATCATGGCATTACCACCAAAACGAAACCCAACTAACCCCACTTTGTGATGATCAACCCAAGGTAGCGAGTAAAGCTCATTCAATACCGCTTGGTGTAGGCAACTTGAATTCTCGGTCAAGGGCCAATGAGAGCTATGCCCTACCGAAGGCATATCCACGGTTAACATTGCAATATCTCGCGGTGCAAGACGATTACGGAACAAACGCCACATGTCGGTTTGTAGAGTATCCAAACCAGCGCTCACCATGACCACAGGCAACTGTTTATCCGTTCTTGGTAAATGGAGGTTCGCGATGATTTTGCGATTTTGGTAAGGCACTTCAATTTGCTTGATGGTGTACTTAGTTTTTTCTGCGCCGTCAGAATACGCTTTGTTTGCCAGTACTTGAGCCTGCGATGCCAAGTTATCATTTTTTAAATGTGGGTAGCCTGCAATACTAAAACACAAAGAAGCAGTGAAGAGTTCATCCGCTGCCTCTTCTCCTTGCATTTCATTTGCTCGCTTCTGATGATCCATACCAAGCTTGATCCACTCAAATGTCCAGTTACCACTGTGATAACCCATTACAGTGTCTAACCAATCATCATTGGTTCGCGAGTGAGAAGATGAAGCAATTTTGGACAGTACGCCTTCCATTTCGATCGGAGACAATCCTTGCCAAGCCCATTGCAAGCGACGCAAATGACGATACCAAGCACGATCACCCTGCGCTTCTCGTTCATCAAGTATTTTTTTACTGGTCGGCATGTACTGGGTAAGCGCGGAGGTTTCTTTTGCTTGCTTATGTTTCACGAACAAAGTTTCGGAAAGATTTTTACTGACGTCTTCAGACATAGGAAGAACCCTAGGCTATTAGCATGATTTAATATCATAATAAAAAAAATGCCCCTATAAAGGGGCATTTCTCAATATTCTTTAACCGCGCTTATTTTTGCTTGCGGTTTACTGGCTCAGCATACTGGATTGACATATCCCAAGGCTGCTCGATCCAAGTGTCTTGAGCAATATCTACAACGTAATCATCCAGCAGCTCTTTGCCTGATGGTTTCGCACACACAGCGATCATTTTCGCTTTTGGATACATCTCACGTAGTTTGCGCGCTGTATCACCACTGTCTACTAGGTCTTCAACGATTAGGTAACCTTCGCCATCACCTTCAGGTGCTTTTAGTACCGTCATATCGCGCTGATGATCATGGTCGTAGCTTGAAATACAGATTGTATCAACATAACGAATACCAAGTTCACGAGCCAAAATAGCGCCAGGAACCAAACCGCCGCGGCTTACCGCCCAAATTCCTTTCCATTGCTCAGCTGGCATTTGTTTTTCAGCCAGTTCACGGCAGTAAGTCTGCATTGCATCCCAAGTGATAATGAATTTTTTACTCATTGTAATAACCTAATAATTTGAAAATATGCATCCTCAAAATCTAGCGAAGTCACTCAAAAGCGGAATGCTCACTAACTTCTCCAAAATGTTTGGAGACGAGGATTTCAAGCTGCGCAAACGATTATTCTACCGAAACACACCGCTAATACCAACGGTGATATCAAAATTCTCTGCCTATTCCGCAGAAAAACCGTCTTCTGTGAACAACGTAAAAAAGAAAAAGCCAGCGTGAATAAATCCACACTGGCTTTTTGCTCGAGAAATTAACCGACGAGGTATTTAACGATGAAGATGGCTGACATCACCCATACACTCATCGACACTTCACGGCCCTTGCCGCTAAATAATTTGATCGCCGCGTATGCGATAAAGCCTAACGTGATACCTTCTGCAATCGAGAATGTTAGCGGCATCACCAAACAAGTCACAACAACTGGCGACGCTTCAGTTAAGTCACGCCAATCAATGCTTACTAGCCCAGACAGCATCAAGATCGCCACATAGAATAGCGCACCTGACGTTGCATAAGCAGGGATCATACCCGCAAGTGGTGAGAACAATAGAGCAAGTAGGAAGAGTACACCAACAACCACGGCTGTTAGACCAGTACGCCCACCCGCAGCTACACCAGAAACGCTTTCAATATAAGATGTCGTGTTAGAGGTACCAAGTAATGCACCTACTGACGTTGCTGTTGAGTCTGCAAGTAACGCTTTGTTTAAACGAGGGATGTTGCCATTCTCATCAGTTAGACCAGCTTTTTGAGAAACGCCAACGAGCGTACCTGCGGTGTCAAATAAATCGACAAATAGGAAAGCAAATACGACGGAAATCATGCCTACTTCAAACAAACCAGAGAAATCCAGTTGCATGAAAGTTGGCGCAATGCTTGGTGGCGTTGACATAATACCGCCCCACTGCACATCACCAAATAGAAGACCAAGCGCTGTAACGCCAAGAATGGCGATCATCACCGCACCTTTCACACCACGGTGAACCAGTGCAATCGTAAGAAAGAAGCCAATCGCGGCCAATACAGATGGCAATGATGTGATCTCTCCCATAGAAACTAATGTCGCTGGGTTATCAACGACGATACCTGCATTTTTTAATGCGATAAACGCTAAGAAAAGACCAATACCAGCTGAAATACCTGTTCGTAGAGAATGCGGGATCGAGTTAATAATCCACTCACGGATCTTAAATACGCTTAAAAGAATGAACAGAAGGCCAGAAACAAATACAGCCGCCAACGCAACTTGCCACGTATAACCCATTCCCAATACAACAGAGTAAGTAAAAAATGCGTTCAGGCCCATTCCTGGTGCCTGTGCGATTGGGTAATTGGCAACAAATCCCATGATAAAACAGCCGATTGCGGCAGCAAGACAAGTCGCGACAAAAATGGCGCCACGGTCCATACCGGTATCCGACAGGATCGCTGGGTTTACAAAAATAATGTAAGCCATAGTTAGGAAGGTCGTAACACCTGCAATGATCTCAGTGCGCACATTTGTGCCATTTTCACTGAGTTTAAAAAGCCTCTCGAGCATGATCGAATCCTGTAAAGGTAAAAAAGTAAACGGTTGCGTAATCGATTGGCGGGAATTATAAAGTTATCAAATAGCAAATTCTAGATAGAATCTTCACTCTAATGCGTTTTTTTTCTTTGGATATGAAACACATTCTCTAACCTATCAAAGTAGGCAAAGGAATATATTCTTACAAAACAATAGGTAACCTAGATAACACAGTTCCCTAAAAGAGAATAAAAACTGAGCAATGTACTAAACTTTCAGATGAAAAAGGCCCATTTTTAACATGGTATCTAACAGATTTGGTGGAAAAGTCGATAAAACCGAAGAATGGGGAATAGAAGAAGGCTTTGATGACAATAAGTGAGTCAGGAAGAGAAAATAGAGATAAAAAAACGCCACCCAATTTGGGTGGCGGTGAATCATGTCAGCACTATCACTGAAAAAAAATTCCAATTTATAGGGGTGAACAAACTGTTCGAGTCACATGCGTTGACTTCACTTAGTAGCCAAAGCTTGTTGGGTATACAAAGTTACCGGTGTAAACAGACTTGCTATTCCAGAACATTGTACTTGGTAAACCTTTCATAACTATCACCTTTTAAATCAATTAAACATTCGTTGATTTCTCGGTTCCTTGGAGGCGATAAAACGGACTCATCCTTTGAGCATTTCATTCTTCTCTCAGAAGCTGGTTACAAATATACCACCAAGAAATTTAATTACAAGCATTTTAGTGATTGGAATCACAAAAAATACATAAATTGACCTTTATCAAAGTTTATATGTAATTAAATTACAATTTTATGAATTAAAAAATAAAGCCACTTTCAGAATGTATGATAGAGAACACATAGTGCTTGTTATTGTATTCACAAACTGTGACAGTTCTGAGAGAAATCCTTGTGATCGCGACTACTCGTACTCCTTATCTGGTGGTATGCTAACGGCAATTTGAAGGCCAAATCGTCTAGCATTTAATGCTACCTTGACAATATTTTTACGGTATATATTTGGCAAAGCACATCAAAAGGAGTCCTCCGTGTCTGAGTTCCATTCTGAGATCAGTACCTTATCACCTGCTCCACTTTGGCAGTTTTTCGATAAGATTTGTTCTATCCCTCATCCATCGAAACATGAAGAAGCATTAGCACAGTACATTATCAACTGGGCAACAGAGCAAGGCTTTGACGTTCGCCGTGATCCAACCGGTAACGTGTTCATCAAAAAGCCCGCGACACCAGGAATGGAAAATAAGAAGGCTGTTGTACTTCAAGCACACATCGACATGGTGCCGCAGAAAAACGAAGACACTGAACACGACTTCACCAAAGATCCAATCCAACCTTACATAGATGGCGAATGGGTAACTGCGAAAGGCACAACGCTTGGTGCAGATAACGGTATTGGTATGGCTTCTTGCCTTGCTGTATTGGCATCTAAAGATATTAAGCACGGTCCACTCGAAGTTCTGCTGACGATTGATGAAGAAGCAGGCATGACTGGCGCATTTGGCCTTGAAGCTGGTTGGTTAGAGGGTGAGATTCTTCTAAATACAGACTCTGAGCAAGAAGGCGAAGTCTACATGGGTTGTGCAGGTGGCGTTGATGGCACCATGACTTTCGATATTTCTCGAGAATCAACGCCTGCAGGTTTTGTAACACGCCAACTGACGCTGAAAGGCCTAAAAGGTGGTCACTCAGGTTGTGACATTCACACAGGTCGCGGTAATGCCAACAAATTACTTGGTCGTTTCCTTGCCGGTCATGCTCAAGAGCTTGATTTACGTTTAGTCGAATTCCGTGGCGGTAGCTTACGTAATGCAATCCCTCGCGAAGCGTTTGTTACTGTCGCGCTTCCTGTCGAAAACCAAGACAAGCTTGCTGAGCTGTTCAACCACTACACTGAGCTGCTTAAAACTGAATTGGGTAAAATCGAAACAGGTATCGTAACCTTTAATGAAGCGATCACGACTGACGCGCAAGTATTTTCAATCGCCGATCAGCAACGATTCATTGCGGCACTTAACGCTTGTCCAAACGGCGTAATCCGTATGAGTGATGAGGTGGAAGGCGTTGTTGAAACTTCTCTAAACGTTGGTGTGATCAGCACAGAAGAAAATAAAGTCACCGTGCTTTGCTTGATTCGTTCTCTCATTGACTCTGGCCGTAGCCAAGTGGAAAGCATGCTGCGCTCGATTACTGAGCTAGCAGGCGCACAAATTCAGTTCTCAGGCGCTTACCCTGGCTGGAAGCCAGATGCAGATTCCGAGATCATGGCAATTTTCCGTGATATGTATGAAGGCATTTACGGTCATAAGCCGAACATCATGGTCATCCATGCTGGTCTTGAGTGTGGCCTATTTAAAGAACCATACCCACACATGGATATGGTTTCTTTCGGTCCAACAATAAAATTCCCTCACTCTCCAGATGAGAAAGTGAAGATTGATACTGTTCAGTTGTACTGGGAACAGATGGTCGCGCTTTTAGAAGCGATTCCAGAGAAAGCATAATTCAATCACGAAAAATGACAAAGGGTGCCATACGGCACCCTTTTTTTGGTTTAGTTGAACCCAACTACACACGGTTTTGCGCGTAAGCGGCTAATTCATCCATTGAGGTTTGTGCAGCAACTTCACCATCAATGTAGTAAGTAACAAACTCACCATCGCGTACACCCATGAGTGTCGCCTTTTCACCGTTACTGTAAGTAATATCCATTTGAACAGTGTTCTCATCGATTTGCTGCATTCGCCCCTGCTCAATGACACGGTTATCCGCTAATGGTGCGATTGGTGCCGTCGTTAACGACTTATCTAACTGGTGATTGACATCAATGTAAGTATCTACCTTTGTATCGAAGATATGTGGCTTACCATTTAACGGGTTCTTACCCGTCCAAAATTCTAGAGAGTTAAACACGATATAATCCGCTGCGATCGCGACACCATAAACAGGCGCTAAAAGCATATTTAGGCCACCTCGAGCGTAACGGTTGTCAACAGCTTTCAAGTTAAACCCCATGACATAACCTGTCACGGCATTACTACCTACGCAACCTGAAAGTGAAACTGCTACCGCAGTCAATGCACCAATTTTAGCAATTGCCTTTTTCATCAAAACCTCTAGTTAGAAAGTGTGAAACCTCAAATTCGGCGCGGATATTATCGGATAAAAAGTAGGGTTAAAAGTCCGTTTTTTTGTCCTCCATGAACAGTATTATTTTTAATACAGTCACATTTTTTAAGGCTATTATTGCGCTCTCTTCTCTATGGCTTGTTATGTATTAAACTGATAGAAAAGATCATATTGAAAACAAAAACTTCACACATACCAAAATTTCACGCATGACGATTAAAGTAATTTGTCGTGTCCTTAATGAGAATGATTAGTGCGATTTTGCAGCAATTGTTACATTGCTGATGACGCATTTGACAGAGATGGTTTATGGCCAGAAGTAAAAAAAGCAAAGTATTTGAGCTCTTAGGACATCAAATACAACCAGGACAACGATTAGAGATCGAATTTGAAGCAGCGAAGCTATATACACATTCGCCTTTATCTATTCCTGTGGAAATCATCCATGGGAAACAAGAAGGACCAGTGTTAATGGTGAATGCCGCTATCCATGGTGATGAGCTTAATGGCGTAGAAATCGTTCGTCAGATCATTAACCAACTGGATCCACAAAAACTGAAAGGCACTGTCATTGCAGTACCTATCGTTAACGTTTTTGGTTTCATCCATAAATCTCGTTACTTGCCCGACCGACGAGATCTCAACCGTTGCTTTCCTGGCAGTGAAAAAGGCGCACTTGCATCTCGTATGGCACACGGGTTCTTTAACAACATTGCCAAGCGTTGTGACTACATTTTGGATCTACACACAGGGGCCATTCATCGCACGAACTTGCCACAGATCCGCGCAAACTTAAGCAACCCAGAAACTCTGCGTATTGCTCAAGCATTTGCAACGCCAGTGATTGTTGATTCAGCATTGCGTGATGGCTCTTTACGCAGTGAAGCAGAAAAATGTGATATTCCAGTGCTCACCTACGAGGCTGGCGAAGCATTGCGCTTTGATCCACTTTCGATCAGCGCTGGTGTGTTCGGGGTTCGGCGCGTAATGCAAGCCATTGGTATGTTGCGTGCGAGCAGGAAAAAGCTGCCTGAGCCTATCATAGCGAAGTCCACCAGCTGGGTTCGCGCGTCAGGTAACGGCATTTTGCGTACTGTCGTTAATCTGGGAGACAAAGTAGAACAGGGGGAAACGCTCGCTTATATTAGCTCTCCTCTTGGTCATGATGAGATAGAACTAAAAGCCCCGAAGCGTGGTTTGGTTATCGGTCAACAAACATTACCATTGGTGAACGAAGGCGATGCAATTTTCCACCTTGCCTATTTTAACCAAGGTGATAATGCTTTAGAGCAAGCAGTCGAAAGCTATATTGAAGGCCTCACTGAATTCGATGCCGAGCCGCTGACAACCGGACAGATACCGTTAGAAACTCAGTAATTCCTATCAAGTAGGCGCCTGATTAGCTCAAAAGGAGCAACAGTGTTCGCACTATCTTGTTTAAAGCCAATAAGCTCAGCGTCCATGATGCTGGGCTTTTTGTTTTATGTAAGCTAACGATACTCATCGCAGTTTCCACGAATGGATAAAAAACTTTACAATCCGTCGCAAAAACACATTTGATAATTAATCTCATTATCATTTATTAATCGCAATAATGTTCTTATAATCCGAGCTTCATAAAAACACTATAAATCATCAATATGAAACGATTAAAAAGTCATCCATTCAAAGTAAATCTCATTTCACTGGCTTTGCTCTTCCCTCTTTATTCATATGCCGAGACAGCGCCAAATGAAGAGCTTGAAGTCATAGGCGTTCGTTATGCCAAACCTATTACCATTGCTGAGCCTGCGCAAACCACCATTAATTGGTCAGAGATTGAAGAGCAACAGTACTCTAATTTTGCCTCAATGATCGATGCCGTTCCCGGTGCATCAATAGATGGTGGCGGTCGTTCTGGTGGCGAACGTATTAACATTCGTGGTTTTGATGATCCAAGCGATATCGCCGTCTTTGTCGATGGCGCTCCAATTGGCTTTCAACAATACCGCTACGGTACCTTCTTTTTTGATCCGTTCTTAATTGGCGAAGCAGAAATTATCAAGGGCGCGCACGACTATCGAGCACTCAACGGGAAGTTTGGTGGCTCCATTCGCATTAAAACCAAAAGTGTCGATGATCTCCTTTACGGCGACAGAAACTTTGGTGCTCGCATCTCAAGTGCATACAACACTAACGGTGATGAGAACGCCTACACGCTAACACTCTATGGTAAAAACGATACTGGTTTTTATTTTCTAGCGAATGGCTCGGTAAAAGATTCTGATGACATTAAAGTCGGAGGTGGTGAAACGTTGGATTACTCAGGTTATGAGCAAGAAAACATGCTCGTAAAGGTCGGTTATGAAAACAACGATCACGAGTTTGAAATTAGCCACACTCGCTACAAAGATGAAGGTCGTAAACCTTGGGCTAACCGCCGCGGAAAAATGCCTAACATCACCGAATACAATATCAAGAAATACGGCTCATTAGAAAAAGCCCAATACGCTTACACCGTCGATAACAAATACACGGACAACACCACAACCATCTCTTACCACTACATGCCGACTAACCCGTATATTGATTTCAATATCAAAATGGCACGTTCCGAAAACGATCGTCATTGGGTTCGCCCTGACGTAGCATTCGAGAAAATGTTCGTTTCTGTTGGCAGTTACGGTCATGAGTCATGGCTGAGTTACGAGCGTGACTACGTTGATGTGTTTAACCAAGCACAATTCGGAGACCACACTCTAGTCACTGGGCTTCAATATCAAAAAACCGATAGAGACTCGTTAGTATTCAACGCATCATACGACAGTAATGAAGCGAAAAACTACGGTTGGTACACCCCTTACTACGAACCATCTGGCACGCAGTCAATTTATGCCGCTTACATTGCTGATCACTATCAAGCAACAGACCGCCTAACAATCACACCTTCTCTGCGTTACGAATACATCAAGAGTGAAGGAAAAGGGAACGCAGCGCCGGATTATAATGATCCAGCTGCCGGACATGACTATGGTGAAACGACGCATAAAGGCTTTAGCCCACGTTTGGATATCGACTTTGATGCGAGCAATAATACGCGTTTAAACGCCTCCTACGCCTACGCTTTAAAAGCACCAACCGTTGATAACATCTACTCAGTGCAATATGCGCGAGCTACCGCTACGGCTACTGCTTTGAATCTGGACGTGTCTCGTATCCATGCTTATCAAGCAAGCGTTATCAACTTAACGGAAGGGCTGGTGAACTCTCGCGATAACCTCGCAACAGAGTTAACTATGTTCTATAACGATGTTAGCGACACAGTTGATATACGAACGGGCGAAAACCTCGACAAAAATACTACTGAGTTACAAAGCTGGAATACAAACCTAGATGGCTTTAAAAACTATGGCTTTGAGCTAATTTCACAATACCGGATTGAAGATTTCTACAGTAATTTCTCAGCAAGTTACATTCGCGGCAAAAACAAAGGTAGCCTATCTGACTCTACAGGTTCAGATGATGATCATCCTGATGTACCGCCATTAAACATTAATCTGGGTTTAGGTTACGAATGGATTCCTGGTTTACGTACGGGCTGGGAAGTCCGCTGGTATGATGCGCAAACCAAAACCAAGGCAAGCGGTAATAATTTAAAAGTGAAATCGCCAAGTGAGCAATACACGCTACAAAACGCTTACGTGGTTTGGGAAATACAACAAGTCGAAGGCTTGAGCGTTGGCGCGGTTGTGAAAAACTTAACCGATCGTTACTACGAAGCATACCTATCTAATGGCGTGCCTTCGCCTGGTCGCGAAGTCAAACTGCACCTCACTTATCAATACTAACCATACCTAAAAGATGCAGGGCAGACATTAACTGCCCTGTTATATCGTATCCAATGGCCATAATTGCACGCCGTTTTATTTATCAGTATTATCATTTCCTTTTGCTTGCATACACATTATGAACAATCTAAAAACACGGCTTCTTCTGATTTGCTTCTTCCCTGTAGGTAGCCTAGCGCAAGCTTCTGAGAACATTGCAGACTACTTACAAGAACAAAGCAAGCACCAAGTTTCAGAAGATTTTTACGCACAGCCAACAGCAAATAACCTGAATCTAGATGCAAAAACTAACTCTTTAACTTGGCACGAAGATGGTAAGCCGGATCACTGTCGTTACGCCAAGCAGCCCAAAGACGTCGCAACACATTTCGACTACGGTGAAGCAAACGATCTATCTGACGGCTTACAACACTTTGATTTACCGGAAAGACATTCTGCAAAGGTCAAATCGACACATCGCACTTATGCTAATAACCCTCACCTTCTTCCTGGCAATAAACAATTTGCAGCCCCTGAAGACGGCACGTTTAGCTTGTCCGTATCGTCGGATTGTTTTTAGCCGATATAAATAAAAAATGCCCTGAGACAAAACTCAGGGCATTTTCACTATTTGTTTGATGGGTAACGTCACCATCTCACCGATTTAAACTTATTCTTCGTCAGTGTCTACTTCGATTTCACGTGCTTTGCGGGCTTCTTCTTTACGAACTTTTGCCGCTAGTTGTTCTGCTTCACGCTCTTGACGTTGCGCGGCTTTACGCTCGTTACGAACCACTTGGTTTTGGATAAATCCAGCCAGTTCTTGTTCAGCCCAAGCTTGTGCTTTCTCTTCGCTGTCAAAGCCTGTTTCACGCTTTGATACTACAGTCTTACGAGATGTCACTTGGCGAGTGATTTCTGCGCTCCAGCCGTTACGTTTTTCAGTGACGCGGATAGCAAATTTTGGATTCTTAGACATTTCTTTCATTTCCTAAGGGATTTAGGGATCAATCAGGGATTCGGTCAACTTGATAACTCCATCTAAGCTGAGCTGTTTAACACCATCCCTCGGTAAGCGCGGTATTAGAGCATAAAAGTAATCTAAACGCTGCAAGTTTTTTACGCTAGATAATAGATGACAAAGAAGAGGCAGAACAAAGCAACGTTTCGCCAAGTCACTAGAAAGAGCGACGAAGAAAAAAGAGTGATAAGAAAAAAGAAAGCGCTGGTCTCTCAACCAACGCTTTACTTAAGCTAGATTAACCTTTGGTTAATTAACCGATATTCTTACGGGCATTTTGGAACATACGCATCCAAGCGCCATTTTCACCCCAACCTTCCGGAGCCCAAGAATTTGCAACTGTGCGGAATACGCGCTCTGGGTGAGGCATCATGATAGTTACGCGACCGTCTGTTGTTGTTAAACCGGTAATCGCGTTTGGCGAACCATTCGGGTTGTTCGGGTATTGTTGTGTTGGGTTACCGAGGTTATCCACGTAACGAACCGCAACCGTACCTGATGCTTCAATCGCTGCTAGGTGCTCTGCATCACGTACTTCTACACGCCCTTCACCGTGGGAAACCGCGATTGGCATGCGCGAACCAGCCATTCCGTCGAAGAATACAGAATCAGATTTCTGAACTTCAACTAGACTAAAGCGCGCTTCAAAACGCTCAGATTCGTTGCGCACAAAACGTGGCCACAAGTCTGCACCTGGGATCAGCTCTTTCAGGTTTGATAGCATCTGACAACCGTTACATACACCTAAAGAGAACGTCTCTTCACGGTTGAAGAAGGCTTGGAACTGTTCACGAGCTTGTGCGTTAAACAGGATAGACTTAGCCCAACCTTCACCCGCACCTAGTACGTCGCCGTAAGAGAAGCCACCACAAGCTACTAGGCCATGGTATTCATCCAGTACCGCTTGGCCCGTTAGGATATCGCTCATATGGATGTCGGTTGCTTCAAAACCAGCTCTGTCAAACGCTGCTGCCATTTCGACGTGGGAGTTAACGCCCTGCTCACGTAGAATTGCCATCTTAGGTTTAGCACCTTTCGCAATGTACGGTGCTGCAACGTCTTCATTTACGTCGAAGCTGAGCTTAACGTTTAGACCAGGGTCAGAGTTGTCTTTCTTAGCTTCGTGCTCTTGGTCTGCACACGCTGGGTTATCACGTAGACCTTGCATCTTATGCGTTGTTTCAGCCCAGATAACGCGTAGTTCGGTACGTGAACGTTCAAGTACAACTGCATCACCAGAAGTGATAACAAAGTCGTCTGAAGCTTCAACAGAACCAATCACATGTGAGCATGCCTCTAAGCCGTTTGCCGCCAGAGTAGATAGAACTGAATCTAGATCATCATTCTTAACTTGAACAACCGCACCTAGCTCTTCGTTAAATAGAACGGCTAGCGCATCATCACCCAGCTCTGCGATGTTCGCTTTTACGCCACAGTGGCCCGCGAATGCCATCTCAGCCAGTGTAACAAAAAGACCGCCGTCGCCTTTATCGTGGTAAGCCACTAGCTTGTCATCACGTACTAACGCTTGCATTGCATCAAAGAAGCCTTTTAGCTGCTCTGCATTATCTACGTCAGCAGGTTTGTCACCCAGCTGTTTGTATACTTGTGCCAATGCTGTCGCACCTAAGCGGTTTTTGCCGTTACCCAAGTCAACAAGAACTAGAGAAGTCTTTCCGTTGTCAGTGCGTAGTTGTGGAGTCACGGTCTTACGTACGTCTTCCACACGACCAAATGCCGTGATAACTAACGACAGTGGAGAAGTGACTTCTTTGCTCTCGCCGTTTTCTTCCCACTTGGTTTTCATCGACATGGAGTCTTTACCTACTGGGATAGTCAAACCTAACGCAGGACACAATTCTTCACCAACTGCTTTCACTGCTTCGTAAAGACCCGCATCTTCACCTGGGTGACCCGCTGGAGACATCCAGTTCGCAGACAGTTTAATGTGTTTAATATCACCGATGTCTGTTGCCGCAATGTTCGTTAGTGACTCACCAACGGCTAGGCGAGCCGATGCTCCAAAGTCTAGTAATGCCACTGGCGTGCGCTCACCCATCGACATTGCTTCGCCATGGTAAGTGTCGTAGCTTGCCGCTGTTACTGCGCAGTTTGCTACTGGTACCTGCCAAGGACCAACCATTTGATCACGAGCAACCAGACCCGTTACTGTTCGGTCACCGATAGTAATTAGGAATGTTTTTTCTGCAACAGCAGGAAGACGAAGTACGCGATCCACCGCTTCATTAAGCTCAATACCATCACGAACAATGGCAGGGCTTTCCACTTTTAGTGTGGTTGCGTCGCGGTGCATCTTCGGTGGCTTACCAAGCAGGATATCCATTGGCATATCGATTGGCGTATTGTCGAAGTGAGAATCTTCTAGCGTTAGATGACGCTCTTCTGTCGCCACACCCACCACTGCATACGGTGCGCGTTCACGCTTACAGATGGCGTCGAATGCTTCCATGTTTTCTGGCGCTACCGCTAGAACGTAACGTTCCTGTGATTCGTTACACCAGATTTCCAGTGGGCTCATGCCCGGCTCATCGTTTGGTACATCGCGTAATTGGAACTTACCGCCACGCTCACCGTCGTCGACAAGTTCAGGCAATGCGTTAGAGATACCGCCTGCACCCACATCATGGATAAATGCGATTGGGTTGTCGTCGCCTAACTGCCAACAACGGTCGATCACTTCCTGACAGCGACGTTCCATCTCTGGGTTTTCACGCTGTACTGAAGCGAAGTCCAGATCTTCTGCTGACTGACCAGATGCCATGGAAGATGCCGCACCACCACCAAGACCGATGTTCATTGCCGGACCACCAAGTACGATTAGGCTCGCACCCACTGGAATCTCTTTCTTCTGTACGTGTTCATCGCGGATGTTACCCATACCACCAGCAATCATGATTGGTTTGTGGTAACCACGAATTTCTTCACCCGCATGAGAAGTGACTTTTTCTTCGTAAGTACGGAAGTAACCCAATAGATTTGGACGACCAAATTCGTTGTTGAATGCCGCGCC
>NZ_JADDYG010000774.1:78955-80272 GCF_015163535.1 Vibrio sp. OPT46
TCTTCATGGTGGTACGTGTATTGACGAGATTTAGGGTCAGGGAAGAAACGCCCCGCTTTAGAACCTGTCATAACGGCTGCGTTGTCTTTGTATGCAGACAGCACATAGTCAGGTGTCGTTTCAAAAGTGTTTTTGATCATTTTGAACAAAGACTTAGGTTGATCTACCCCGTCGATAGTCCAATCTGCGTTAAAAATTTTGTGGCGACAATGCTCTGAGTTCGCCTGAGCAAACATCATCAATTCAATGTCGTTTGGGTTACGCCCAAGCTTAGTAAAGTTCTCTACCAAGTAATCAATTTCATCTTCTGCGAGTGCCAAGCCAAGGGAAACGTTTGCCTCTTCAAGCGCAAGACGACCGCCAGCTAAGATATCAACATGTGCGACAGGCTTAGGCTCTGCAACAGTAAATAATGCTGATGCGGCTTCAAATTCTGTGAATACTGTTTCCATCATGCGGTCGTGAATTAACGCTTTAACAGCGTCAGCTTGAGCTTCTGAGAGAACAACTGAAGATTCGACATAATAAGCCGTACCACGCTCTAGACGTTTCACTTTCTCCAGACCACAGTTAACAGCGATATCGGTAGATTTAGAAGACCAAGGCGAGATAGTGCCAGGACGAGGCGTGACAAGAAGTAGAAGACCTTCAGGCTCATGCTCTTCGATGGTTGGGCCGTAAGTTAGTAACTTTTCAAGTTTTTCTAACTCTTGGTCATCAAGGTCTGACTTTAGATCGGCAAAGTGCATAAACTCGGCATAAATGCCAGTTACAGGCAGATCTTGTTCACGACAAAGTTCCAGTAGTTTATTAACACGAAACTCAGAAAGAGCTGGGGAGCCACGCAAAATTCTCATGTGCTTAGGTCTCTTATGCAATTGATTAAGGTGATATTGGAATAAATTCAGACACTTAAAATAAGCCCTGTCGAACCTATGCCGATTCCACCTCGTCATTGCGAGCGCATTATATAGTAATTGTTTTTGTGATGTAACACCAAAAGCAACCGTTTGCGTCATTTTTTTTGTCAAATTTGAATTACAACTAAAATGTCGATAAAACACACAATGTCACGTTATAAGTGTGTGATTCACTTTGCCCCATGAGCTCGCTTTGATATAAAGGCAAATAGAAATTTTCCAAGATGTACCTATTAATGCAAATAAGTCACTTCAACCGGCTCAAGCGCAGTGCTCTAATTTTAGTTTCTGTTCTTTTGCTCTCTGCTTGCCAGATTGAGTCGGAGCCCAAAAGTGAATTTGAAAAAATTCAAGAACGTGGTGTGCTTCGTGTTGGCACGCTAAACAATCAGCTTTC
>NZ_JADDYG010000774.1:80282-90988 GCF_015163535.1 Vibrio sp. OPT46
CAATGCAAATAAGTCACTTCAACCGGCTCAAGCGCAGTGCTCTAATTTTAGTTTCTGTTCTTTTACTCTCTGCTTGCCAGATTGAGTCGGAGCCCAAAAGTGAATTTGAAAAAATTCAAGAACGTGGTGTGCTTCGTGTTGGCACGCTAAACAATCAGCTTTCCTACTACATAGGTCCCGATGGTCCCGCAGGGTTGGATTACGAATTGGCGCGTCAGTTTGCGGAGCAGCTCGGCGTCAAACTCGAGATTAAACCAGCCTTTCGCCAAGCTGAGCTTTTTCCTGCTCTTAAGAAAGGAGATATCGATATCATCGCTACGGGTTTAAATCAAACGTCACAAGCAGTCAAACGATTTAGACCAGGCCCTGCCTATTATTATGTAAGCCAACAAGTGGTATATAAAAAAGGGCAACTTCGACCACGTGATATCGAACAACTCATTGAATACCAAGCCTCGAAAGACGACGAGTCCGACGAAGATACAAATGCAGGCGCTCAAACATTAAAGATCGTTGAACAATCGCAATATGTTCCGACCCTAACAGCGTTAAAGAAGCAGTATCCAGAACTTCAGTTTGAAATTGTTGGTGATGCTGACACGAGAGACTTACTCAAATACGTATCGAAGGGTGAGTTACGTTTTACTGTGACTGATTCGGTGGAACTTTCCCTAGCTCAACGCCTTTACCCCGATCTTGCGCTCGCGTTCGAACTTACAGAAGATCAACCTGTGTCTTGGTTTACTCGACGTTCTGAAGACGAAAGCTTGTATGCAATGCTGATAGAGTTTTTCGGTAACATCAAACAATCAGGAGAACTGTCCACCCTCGAAGAAAAGTACATTGGTCATATTGAAGCATTTGACTACGTTGATACTCGCGCATTCATTCGAGCTCTGGATGACAAATTGCCTAAATGGGCACCTTTATTCCAAAAATACAGCGAAGAGTTCGACTGGCGATTAATTGCAGCATTGGCTTATCAAGAGTCACATTGGAAACCAACAGCAAAATCGCCAACGGGTGTTAGGGGGATGATGATGCTTACTCTGCCAACAGCGAAAAGCGTCGGGGTAACAAACCGTTTAGACCCTGAGCAATCTGTTCGTGGTGGTGTCGAGTACTTACGTCGCATTGTAGGTCGCGTGCCTGATAGCATCAACGAGCATGAAAAAATATGGTTTGCGTTAGCTTCATACAATATTGGTTACGGCCACATGATGGACGCACGACGACTCACCAAAGCACAAGGTGGCGATCCGAACGCTTGGGCCGATGTAAAAGATAGGCTGCCTTTACTGCGTCAGAAGCGCTATTACAGCCAAACTCGCTATGGGTACGCCAGAGGCGATGAAGCGCGTAATTACGTAGAAAATATTCGACGTTACTACCAATCCATCATTGGTCATGTCAGCCAACAGCCAGCGATTGATGAGAATAGCGATGACTTGCAAGTGATTCCGCCGCTCAACCCCGACATTTTGATATCGGGCGCAGTAGAGACCGTCGTAGAACAAGTCTCTGGCGCTTCTGACGTCACGGTTGAAGAAGACACCGAACAAGAAAGCATTGAAGAATAAACCCGCGGTAAACTAGAAAATGACGAGCCTATGAAGCTCGTCATTTTTGTTGAGTCCTAACGAAAACTTATCTAGACTCCAATATTCTGAGTGACACCAACCACACTCAACCATTCCTTTGGTTGGTCGCCTTTTCTTCATCGTTAGTAAAACTGATTGCTTTGTAACAGATTACTTTACAACCACATGGTTTAGCTCACTTGATGAAGCGGCGCTTTCGGCTACACTCTGCCGAAATAACGTCACTCCTATTATTAAGCATCGTATTGAAATTGTTTGCTGGCTCTGTGCAATGCAGAAGTCAAATGAAGAACGTTTAAACCATACAATGTTTAGTGCGATTATCGAGCCTATTGCCAAGCATCGATGAGCCGCGCTTTACTGGTATAAGTCTTGTCTGCAGGAGGTTTTGAATATGAGAAGACGTAGAGTGCAGTCAAAGCGTTTAAATAACACAGTAGCTGCTATCCGACGTAAACGTAAACTGACATGTATGAAAAAGAAAGTAAGTTCACGTAATCGTGTTTTTGTACATTTAGTCAATCACTAGTGCGTCCAAACAAACATCTACCACGTTGTAGGTGTTTGCTAGCCCTCACTACTCCCACTACCTTGCTCGCTCTCTCGATTTTCTAATGCTTTTTGTGCTTGCTTCTTCGCTTTAATTTCCTTTCGGCGACGCTTAAAAAACGCTTGTAGCTGAGTGCGGCACTCATCTTCTAGCAGCCCCTTTTCAACTAAGGCGTAATGGTAAGCGGCTTGGCTTTCAAACAAATTAAGCACTGTTCCTGCAGCTCCAGCTTTTAAATCTGGCGCTCCAAAAACAACCCGCTTAACGCGGCTATGCAATAAGGCTCCGGCACACATTGGGCATGGCTCAAGTGTTACATATAACGTCGTATCCAGAAGGCGGTAATTTTCTAGCTTTTGGCCTGCTTTACGCAGCGTTTGGATCTCAGCATGTGCGGTAGCGTCATTAGTACCAATAGAGCGATTCCACCCCTCAGCGATAATTTCACCATCTTTGACAAGCACTGCGCCAACAGGTACTTCCCCCTCAGCTTCTGCTTGCTCAGCAAGCTCCATCGCTCTGCGCATAAACAATTCATCTTGAGGGGTAAACGGATGGTTAGACAAAGGAGGCTCCAAAGAAACAAAAATGATTGAAGTCGGGAATTTTATCACCAACTTCGGCTTCACTACAGCGACACATCACGGGACAAAGTCTGCAACTCCAAAAAACTAGTTACAAGACCTATCGATGTTCGTTTTACGAGAACAAAAAAGCGCAGATCGAAGACCTGCGCTTTTTGGCTGCCAATTAGCGGCTTTCACACCCTAAACGTTTTTACATTGTGTAAGTGTAAGGAGCTTGAATGCCTAGCGGGATACCTACCATCCAATAAGCAACTAGGAAGATAGACCAACCGATCAGCATTGCGATCGAGAATGGCATCATTAGTGACGCAAGCGTACCGATACCAGCCGACTTCACATAACGCTGACAGTAAACCACTACAAGAGGGAAAAATACCATTAGAGGCGAAATGATGTTCGATACAGAGTCACCCACACGGTAAGCCGCTTGAGACAGCTCAGGCGAGATACCAACCGCCATTAGCATTGGCACTAAGATTGGACCAATTAAAGCCCATTTTGCCGATGCCGAACCAATAAGTAGGTTTACAGACGCGGTTAGAAGGATCATACCGATGATGGTCACTTCACCTGGTAGGTTCATCGCTTTTAAGCCTTCTGCGCCATACAACGCTAGCATCGTACCGATGTTTGACTGAGCAAATGCAGATAGGAACTGAGCACAGAAGAACGACATAACAATGTATGCGCCCATGGTTGACATAGTATCAGCCATCGCTTTGATAATGTCGTTGCTGGTCTTGAACGTTCCAGACACTTTACCGTAAACGTAACCAGGAATGATAAACAGAATAAAGATCAACGGCACGATAGACTTCATTATCGGTGCTGAGAAGGCAGTAATTTCACCTTCAGGCGAGCGAAGTGCTGATGTTTCTGGAATTAACGCTGCAACAAGTAAAGCAATACCCGCCATCATTGCCCAACCTGCATAACGGAATGCTTTTGATTCCAGTTCAGTAAATGAACCTAGGTTTGGCGCGGTTTCCGCATCATCATCAATTGGCATTTTTGATAAACGAGGCTCGATGATTTTCTCTGTCACGTACCAACCAATCCCCACAATAATGATAGAGGATAGGCCAGTGAAGAAGATGTTCGCTAATGGGTTAACCACATATTCAGGATCAAGAACCTGCGCCGCAGTTTGCGTAAAGCCAGCCAATAGCGGATCGATACCTGAAGGGATAAAGTTTGCAGAGAAGCCACCAGATACACCTGCAAATGCTGCCGCAATACCTGCTAAAGGGTGACGACCTGCCGCATGGAAGATAATACCGCCAAGAGGAATAACCAGAACATAGCCTGCATCTGCCGCAGTATGCGACACAATAGCAACCAAAATCAGCATTGGAGTAAGAAGCTTAGCTGGCGTGAAGTTCAGCATCTTCTTAAGACCCGTCGTAATAAAACCCGAAGAATCTGCAACACCCACACCTAGCATTGCGACAAGTACGATACCCAGTGGCGCAAAGCCAGTAAACGTCGTCACCATGTTAGCAAGGAAACTTGCTAGCGCTTCGCCCGTAAGTAAGTTGGTGATAGTAAGAGCTTCGCCCGTTCGAGGGTTTGGAAGATCGAATGATACATTCGACAAAAGTGCTGACGCCGCCCAAGTAATGATCAATGCCCAGAAGAACAAAATCGCAGGATCAGGGATTTTGTTACCTGTCCTCTCGATAAAGTTTAAAAAGCGCTCCATCCCGCTCGGCTTCGATGATGGTGCTTTATTTACAGCTTGGTTACTCATGGTAACTCCATAGTGAATGATGTTGGTGCCAAGGCCTATTTGAATAATTATAACGGCCTACTATCCAACGAGTATTCTAGTAAACACTAATGGAGAAAGCACAAGGTTCTAGATTTTTTTTCATAATTGGAGACATATTTTGCAAAAAAACAAAACCAAAGATACAAGCCTGAAACATTATGGAAAAATCAACATATACATTTAGTAAACGAGCTGGCAAAAACAGAGGTTGCATAGAGCGATGAATAGATAGTTTTAAGAAAAGAAACTATACGTGATGAGAAGCAAGAAATAATTCTCTTCAATATAAAAAGGGCAACGCGGACAGTGAACACCTTATCCAGAACTCCAATCGGTTTTGATTGAATCGGCGTAAAACAGGAACCTAGACTATTTAATCAAATTCGCTATGTTTAGAGATCATGGTTTTCAGCTCTACCGATTGTATTTTACCGTGGCGATCTTGCCATAGAGCTTCCATATGTATCGTTTTAAGTGCGCCCGACAGAGTTGCCGTTGGCACAGACCAAGATAAAGTATACAAGGGGTGCGTAGTATCTTCCCCAGAGACAATATTTGTATCAAAATTAGCGGCGGGCATCGAGGGGACTGCAGAAATAGCCCCACGCGTACGAAACCACTCTAATTTCTGCTCAGCAAGATTTAGCGCTTCAATGCTATGCATCGCGTAATCTGCCCGCAGCTCAATGTAAGCTTGCAACTTAACCAATCCAAGAGCACCGACACCAATTAAAATAAAAGAAATCATTATTTCAATTAAACTAAAACCATGTTGTTTACTTGGCATTCCAACTTCCCTCTTGCCAACGAACATCATTTCTCCTTGTTGTAGGTCTTTTGCTGGAATCAAATAGTAACTCCATTGAGCCCGCAATTGAGGTTTTTAACCCATCAGTATCAAAACCATAACCACCCGTTGCGTGAAATGCCCCTGCATCAACATAAACAGTTTGTGTAAGATCAGTATATTGTTTACCAATGGTAAAATTAGTCGGTGAGCCATCAGCATTCGAGAACAAACTTTCCCAATAGCTTTTTAACTCATCAGGAGCAAACTGTGGTTTAGTTTTATCGACTAAATGAAAAAGCGAACCCTGAAATGTTGTTGAACCAGTATTGATAAAAATACCATCTTGAATAACTAACGTATATTTCTCATGGTTGCCTTGAAGTGCTAAATTCCCGTGAATGGCGCAGTCACCAGTAATCCAAACCTTATCTACTTCCTTAAAAGCATTTTCGATAGCTGATTTACACTGTGTCGCATTTGACAAATTGATTTTCCCAGCTTTCGGAAATGAAGCTTTGACTTTATCAATGTTTTCCGGTGTTTTTTTGTAATCAAAAAAGGTTTGGAATGGATCGACTTCAGAGTCATAAACAAAATCGCCTTTTAGCTGCGGATCAGAAGTTTCAGGTTTATTAGTTTTCGTAATTGCATTCCCAGCTTTTACTGTAACATTGGTTGTCGTTGCAGCGGTACACCCTCCAGCAGGAGAACCATCATATAAGCTATTCGCTCTTATTGATGCAGTGTTATATTTTGATCCTGTGCTTCCGCCTTCCATGGTATAACTATACCGATAAGTCAGTGATATGCATTCATACAGATTGTCAGAATTAAGATCACCTTTCGCATCTGGATGAACCTTTAAATCACCATAAGTAGTTAACTTGGATGTGGTTTGTATCGCTCCTTTTCCACGATTACTTAGTGTACTGAAAGTTTTATTGAGCTGGGCCCAACCATTGTGAGATATAGAATTAATACGATAGACTCCTGCCCCTATATCAGTAACGTTCAGCTGGCTAAGGTTTAATTCCCTCTTACATAAGGTATTTAAATTATTGTGATTAATTGGGATGAGCTCGTTCACTATGGATACATCATCTGTGACATAAGCAAATAGACACTCAAGCCCCCCTTCCGCTTCCCAGTGCTGTTGCCGAGAACTAACTTCATTCTGCGCACGCTTAATTTGATAAAATAGATTCTTATATGACCCTAACGTCACAACCAAAGCGACAGAGAGCAGTATGGAAGTAATAAGTAACGTGGCCACTCCTTGTTGATGCTTACGTATCATTGCCAATTCCTTTGCTGAACTTGTAATAAAATGGCGTGAGAAATTGCCGGATCATTTTTTAATTCAGCGGCCATTGAAATAGAAATAAACGCACTCTCTATTGACGAACCTGATAGTAATGTTCGACTAACACCAAATTGAGTTACTTTAATTTGCTTAGGATCAAAAAGATCAAAACATCCACTAGCAGCAGACACGACACTTAAAGGTGATGGTGAATCATCCTGGCAATATTCCAACATATTATCCTTTAACCGATATATCGTATTACTCACAGAGCTTGCTGTGTTTCGATAAACATAACCGATTTTTTCGGATTGTTGATATAGAACGCTAGGAGAACCGGAAAGCATCATTGATTTTGTCGTAATACCATCAAACCCTGCTCGCTGAATATCCTCTTTCACTTGTTGAATTACACTACTCATCTGCTGAAGTAGCATTATTTCCTTGCTTCGCTGCACAGCTGTTTTTTGGTTAGAAAGAAACACTGCGCCAACAATGCCCAAAGCGACAAGTCCTAACAACGCAGCAATCATAAACTCAACAAGTGTACTACCCTGCTGTTTAGCATTGTTCAAAGCCATATTTTGCCTTATTCATAGCGCACACTTTTACTCGCCCTGCTCCGTTATGAACAGTTACTTTTATCGGACTGGTATCCGCTTGAGATTTCTTCAGGTGAATACTTCCCGCATTTTTGGGATTCCCCATAACACGATCAAACTTGACGCTAGTTATATTACTCGACACCACCAGACCCCGATATAGATGACCTTGCAGCTCAGCAACAGTATTCATTGAAGTAATGTCAGTGACATTCGATACACTCGAGAGTGTGAGCTTCCAGCTTCCGGTGGATGAAGGCAAGCCTTGAATATGAACCCAAAAATCTTGATTTCTCATCACCGATTCCGATTTCGCTTGGATCAAAAAACCCTGTAATTCGTTGGCTAAATTCACTATTTTCATGTGTTGGCTAACTTTTGAAAAACTTGGGGCGACAAAAAGTAGTAGTACTGACAAGACAGCAACAGTAATAAGAAGCTCCAACAACGTAAACCCGCGAGGCATTTCCCAAATTCCTATGTAAACGGCAAAAGGGCCGTAATTCATCTTGCACAGATGCTATCACCTGCCAAAAATAGGCGGAAAAGTGAAAAGGAAACTACTCGTGATGATTCGAATTTCTCGTTGTAACGGCTACAAAAAAGGATTGAGAGGGATGACATTGATCGAATTACTGGTAGCTGTAGTGATTGTCGGGATCATTGCGGCTGTCGCCTACCCTTCTTACACCAATCATGTGCTCAAGTCTCATAGGACGGTTGCCTTGAGCGATCTTAGTCGAATTCAGCTAGAGCTAGAGACATCTTATGATGGTGGGTACGACTGGAGTCATATTATCTCTGGAGGCACATGCACTCTATGTGACTCAGACAAAAATAGATTTTCTTTCAATATTGCGAGCTCTGCAAGTACGGCCTATACCATTACAGCAACAGCAAAATCGGCTCTGGGACAAGACGACGACGAGTGTTTGACTGGCGCTAAAACGATTACTTTAACGTCAACAAATGTCGAAGAACCAAGTGATTGCTGGAATTAGAAGAACACCGAGATGCAAAAAGGCCTGCATTTTAGCAGGCCTTTGTATTTGTGCTTTTCACTAAAGTCTTAGCTGGTTAAATCATCAAAGAACTTTTTCACACCGTTGAAAAAGCCTTCTGATTTAGGCTTGTGCTTTGTCGCCGCTTCACCACCACAAGATTCTTCAAACTCTTTGAGCAGTTCTTTTTGGCGTGAGCTTAGATTTACTGGTGTTTCGACAACCAACTTAACAATCAAGTCACCGATACCGCCACCGCGAACGCCTTTCACACCTTTACCACGCATGCGGAACATACGACCTGTTTGCGTTTCTGAAGGTACTTTTAGGCTTACGCGACCATCTAGAGTTGGTACTTCAACTTCACCACCTAGAGCTGCCATCGCAAAGCTTACTGGCACTTCACAGTATAGGTTGTTGCCATCACGCTCGAAGATATGGTGCTCTTTCACGTGCACTTGTACATACAAGTCGCCAGCAGGCGCCCCCATTTCTCCCGCTTCACCTTCGCCAGATAGGCGAATACGATCGCCAGTATCAACACCTGCCGGGATCTTAACGTTAAGTGTTTTTGTTTTCTGCTTACGACCTTGACCATGACACTCATTACAAGGGTCTTTAATGATTTTACCTTTGCCGTGACAGGTAGGACAGGTTTGTTGCACTGCGAAGAAGCCCTGGCGCATCTGTACTTGACCATGACCATGACAGGTACCACATGTTTCAGCAGATGAACCTTTCTTCGCGCCACTACCATCACAGGTATCACAGTGTACTAGTGTCGGTACTTCGATCTCTTTCGTTACACCACGAACCGCTTCTTCTAGCGTCAATTCCATGTTGTAACGTAGGTCAGCACCTCGCTGGGCACGGTGGCCACCACCGCCACGACGACCACCACCAAAGATGTCACCGAATACATCGCCAAAGATGTCGCCGAAATCAGCACCGCCGCCGCCAAAGCCGCCGCCACCGAAACCACCGCCGCCTTGTTCAAAAGCTGCATGACCGTATTGGTCGTACGCCGCTTTCTTTTGAGGGTCGGTCAGAACTTCGTACGCTTCTTTTACTTCTTTAAACTTGTCCGCCGCAGAATCATCACCCTGGTTTCGGTCTGGGTGGAATTTCATCGCTAGACGCTTATACGCCTTTTTGATATCGCGCTCTGAGGCATCACGGCTTACGCCTAATACTTCGTAAAAATCACGTTTTGACATGTTCTTCGTCACCAGTTAATTACTACAAACGGCATCGATTCACCGCTTGGTGTTTGTATCGTTCTAGGTAAGTGCACTTGTCTGCAACATACTTAACTAGAAAGACAGCGTTTACAAACAGACGGGCGTAAGAGTTGCCCCAAACGCCCGCACACGAAGTCTTATCGACCCCAGATGGCTATGCAGCCATCTGGTTAAGAAATATTATTTCTTGTCGTCTTTAACTTCTTCGAACTCAGCATCTACAACGTCGTCTTCTTTAGACTGTGCACCTGCGTCAGCACCTTGTGCTTGCTGCGCTTGAGCTTGTTGTTGAGCGATTTCCATCAGCTTTTGAGAAGCGGTCATTAGTGCTTGAACTTTAGCATCGATAGCTTCTTTGTCTTCGCCTTTACGTGCTGTTTCTAGCTCAGAAATTGCTGCTTCAATCTTCTCTTTCTCTTCTGCAGGTAGCGCTTCACCAGCTTCTTCTACTTGCTTACGAGTACCGTGAATCATTTGGTCAGCTTGGTTACGTGCAGTCGCTAGCTCTTCGAACTTCTTGTCCGCTTCTTTGTTAGCTTCTGCTTCTTGAACCATTTTCTCGATGTCTTCATCGCTTAGACCGCCAGAAGCTTGGATAGTGATCTTCTGCTCTTTACCAGTCTGCTTGTCTTTCGCAGACACGTGTAGGATACCATCCGCATCAAGGTCAAACGTAACCTCGATTTGTGGCATACCACGTGGTGCAGGCTGGATGCCTTCTAGGTTAAATTGGCCTAGAGACTTGTTGTACATCGCTTGCTTACGCTCACCTTGTAGAACGTGGATAGTTACCGCGCTCTGGTTGTCTTCCGCTGTAGAGAAAACTTGGTTCGCTTTAGTTGGGATAGTTGTGTTCTTCTCAACTAACTTAGTCATCACGCCACCCATTGTCTCGATACCTAGAGACAGTGGAGTTACGTCTAGTAGTAGTACGTCTTTAACGTCACCAGCAAGTACACCACCTTGAACTGCAGCACCCATTGCTACTGCTTCGTCAGGGTTTACGTCACGGCGCGCTTCTTTACCAAAGAACTCAGCAACTTTCGCTTGAACCATTGGCATACGAGTCTGACCACCAACTAGGATTACGTCAGTGATGTCGTTTACTGATAGGTCAGCATCAGCTAAAGCTACTTTTAATGGCTCAAGAGAGCGTTGTACTAGGTCTTCAACTAGAGATTCTAGTTTTGCACGAGTCACTTTAATGTTCATGTGCTTAGGACCAGTTGCATCTGCAGTAACGTAAGGTAGGTTTACGTC